>JAJYUP010000076.1 GCA_021792455.1 Actinomycetes bacterium
GCGACGCCGGCGAGAGACATCGCGACGGTGCGATCCACTGCAGCCGCGCCCAAGCGTAGATTTCAGCGCCGATGTCGCTCTTTCTGGTCGCCTCCCGGCTCGTCGGCAAGCTCAACCGCTATCGAGTGCACGCGCTCGTTGGGCTCGCGCTCATCATCATCCTGATCGGCGCCGGCCTGTTCTCGCTCACCCAGCACGTGAGCTATGGCACCGGCGTCTACTGGGCGATCACGACCGCGACAACGGTCGGATACGGCGACGTCACCCCGCACAACACGGTCGGGAGGATCATCGCCTCCGGCGTGATGCTGACGACGATCCCGATCGTCGGCGCTGTCTTTGCACTGCTGGCGGGCGCCTCAGCGCTCGCCCGGATCCGGAGGATGCTCGGCATGAACAACCGCCTGCCCACCACCGCTTACACGATCGTGCTCGGTACTCATCCAGTCGTTCCCCGCGTGCTCGACGAGCTGGTGCGCACAGGCGCCGCGGCTGTGCTCGTCGCTCCTGAGAAGCCGCCGGGCACCGACGAGAGGATTCACTTCCTCGCGGGTGACCCGACAGATGAGTCGATCATCCGGCGCACCGACCTCTCACGCGCTCAAAGAGCCTTGATCGCGTGCACGAAGGAGTCGGACACGCTCGTGATCGCGGTTGCGATCCACAGCATGCAGCCGCAGCTGGAGGTGTTCGCGCTCACCCAATCCCCCGCGGTCGCACGAGCGCTGCACGAGCTCGGGATCAGGCACACGCTCGCAGGCGACGAGCTGCTCGCCCACACGCTCGCGAAGAGCCTGGAGGCACCGCAGGCCGGCGATCTCCTGCTCTCGCTCGTAGACAGCAGCAGATACAGGCTGAGCGACAGAGCCGTCGACCCTTCGCTCGTCTCCCAGCCGCTCTCTCGTGCCCGGGCGCTCGCGGGCACGCTCGTGCTGGGGATCGCTCGCGAGGATCGCGTCGATCTCGGCGTGGGCGACGATCCGCTTTTGGCCGCGGACGACCGCCTGGTCGTGCTCGAGCAGCTGTAGGGAAATGAGCGTCGAGAAGGCGCCTGACGCCATGAGCCGCCCGACCGGCGCCACACCTGCCGGAGGCTGTAGGGGAATGAGCGTCGAGAAGGCGCCTGACGCCACGGCTGCGGCGACGCTCAGACGGCGCGGCCGGCGGCGTCACCCTCTCTGAAGGCGTGCATCGCGGTGCGCGGGGCGACGCAGTCGCCTGCGAGATGCAGCGCCACACCGAGGCTCTCGACGGCACCCGCGAGTGAGGTGTCCGCGCTGCCGGGGACGCCTGCGACGATGATGTCGAAGCGCCGCTGCGCCTGCAGGCGCCGATGGGCATCCCTGAGCGTGACGACACCCCCGTCGACCCCCGCGAACAGCGTGCTCGTCTGGATCTCTGCCCCTGCCTGTCCAAGCACCTCGAGGAAGTCCTTGCGGTGGGTGAAGCCGACGAACGGCCCCCAGGAGAGAAACGGCGTTGCGATCGTGAGCACGGCCCGCTCGGCGACGAGATGCTCAGCGATCAGCGCGGTCTCCTGGTTGCCGCGCACATCGACGAGCAGCACGCGCTCCCCCGCAAGCGAGACGCGCTCCCCGAAGACGCGCGAGCGCGCGGCATCGTCGACCGAGATCACCGGCAGCGAGCCGTCAGCAGGCGCAAGCATCTGAACCGCCGGCCGCGAGCCCGTCGCGAGCACAACGGCCTCAGGTCGGAGCTCGGCAAGCAGGGCCTGATCGACCGTCGTGCGAAGGCGCAGGCTGACCGAGAGCGCCTCGAGCTCGTGCAGGATCCAGTCGACCGAGGCGAGCAGCTCGGCAGCGGCTCCAAGCGAGCGCACAGCAAGCAGCCTCCCACCCGGCTGCGCTCCCGCGTCGCACAGCGTGACCTGATGCCCGCGTCTGGCGGCGATCTCCGCCGCCTTCAGTCCAGCGGGGCCCGCGCCGACGACGAGCACGCGTCGCGGCTGGGCTGCCAGCTGCAACGGCGCCAGGCGGTGCTCACGCCCCACGTCAGGGTTGTGGAAGCAGGTGATCGGCAGCCCGCCCTGCATGCGGTCGACACAGCCTTGGTTTGCGGCGAGACAGGGGCGTATCTCAGCCGCCCGGCCTTCGGCGAGCTTGCGTCCAAGCTCTGGATCTGCGATCTGAGCGCGCGTCATCGCGACGAGGTCGCAGTCCCCGTCGCGCAGCGCCTGCTCCGCGAGGTCAGGCGTCATGATCTTGCCAACCCCGATGACAGGGATCGCGGCGCCAATCTCCTCACGCAGCCGGCGCGCGAGCGGCAGCCACTCTCCGTTGGGGTGGCGGTAGTTGCCGATCGAGCGGGCGTAGTCTGATGCGCGCGCGCCCTCAGAGTGGTTGATGTAGTCGAGGCCACCACGCCGCACGAGCTGCGCCCCAATCTCGAGCAGGCGATCGACGCCGACTCCACCCCGCTGCACGGGCATGAAGTCATCGACGCAGAGACGGATGCCAAGCACCTTGTCCGGGCCGATCGCCTCGCGCGTCTGGTCGATCAGCGCGCTGGCGAACGCAAGCGGCTCTCCCCAACGGTCGGTGCGCCGGTTGGCCCAGGCAGAGAACGACTGCTGGATGAGATAGCCGTGCGTCGCGTGCAGCTCGACGCCGTCGAGACCGGACTCGACTGCGAGCACAGCCGTCTGCACGAAGCCGGTGATCACCTCTTCGATCTCCGCGCCCGTCATCTCGTGGGCAACCTCGCCGTCGAGCGTTGTGATCGGGCTGAACGCCCACAGCGGCTCGAGGTCGCCGCGCGCATCGGAGTTGAACTGGGCGCCGAAGTGCATGATCTGGAGCAGCACGCGGCCGCTGTGGCGGTGGATGGCATCCGCCATCTGTGTGAGCTTTCCGGCGAGGTCGTCGCGCTCGTAGGTGTAGTGGCCGAGCGCGTGGCTCGACGGGTGCGCGTGAACGGGCTGAAGGACGATGAGCCCGCAGCCGCCCGCAGCGCGACGCTCCTGATAGGCGACGTACCGGTCGCCTGAGACCCCAGGCCGGTAGAAGTCGAGGAACGCACCGTGGGCGGTGGACACGAGCCGGTTGACCACGGTGAGCGGCCCGACCTGCAGCGGGCTAAGCAGCTTCATCTGCGCCCGCTGGCCCATCTACGCGAAGCCCTCCACGGGGCCGCCTCGCTGCGATCGTACGCACGCACGTACGCAGGCGGGGGCTGCCGATACGCGAAGCCCTCCACGGGGCCGCCTCGCTGCGATCGCCGACGGCGATCGGCCGGCTGAGCCGTGCGAGGCCGAGCCGCGAGCTCCGGCGAGGGGATGTGAACGTCGAGCTTGCGGCCCGGAAGCTCCATAGATGGCGGTTGAGAGTACTGAACCACGCACGTCTGCTGGATCTTCGGGAGGCCGCAGGGGTCTTTGCAAGGGGCTCTCAGTGACCGCACAGAGATAACTCGAGGTTATCGTCGGCTGCCTCGCGGGCATGACACAGATATGGCTCGGTAGCTGCTACTGGAGGCCGATGCGGGCTACTACGGATATAACCTTCCGTTATCGCGTTCATAGCGGATTTCCCTCTACACAGCGCGATCGTCCGGTGCGATTCTGATCTCGCCAGACCAGTTCAGCGAGAAGCACGAGGCAACTGGGACGGCGAGAAGAACGAGGGACCGAAAGGAAAATGGTGATGAAGCTCTCGAGACGTACGACCTCAGCAGGCATGCTCTCCGTCGCAGCAGTTGCGGCGGCGGTCGCAGTTGCGGGCTGCGGCAGCTCTGGCGCACCCTCCTCTGCGCTTCGCAGCGAATCGATGAAGACCTTCCGTCAGGCCGTTGAAGCAAAAACCGCGCCCACGACCGCCTCGGCGGTCGAGGCCGATGCAGCGGTGGCCTCGACCGAAGGCAACGTCCAGCGCGTCGATCTGGAAATCAGGACAACCGAAAAGCTCAAAGGCGAAGAACAGCCCCGTTACGTCCCAGTCGGCGCAACGGCCGCCTCGCTGAAGAGCTGGACGGGCAACATCGTCGTGAAGAAGGGTGAGACGGTCGTCTTGACGATCGTGAACACAGACAATGGCAAGGTTCCACTGGAGCCCGGCTACCGCCGCTTCGACGAAGTCCAGGGCGGCACCGAGACCGTCGACGGCAGGCCGATCACCTCGGCGCCGAACAGCGACATCGCCCACACCTTCACGGACATGGGCCTCGGCATCAACGCGCCAATCCCATCTGCACCTGAAAACGGCACCGACACGATCGTGCTGACCTTCAAGCCGACACAGACCGGCAAGTTCCCGTGGCAGTGCTACGACCCATGCGGCTCAGGATCAGAAGGCTGGGGAGCGGCGATGGACACCCACGGCTGGATGCAGGGCACGATCACGGTGATCAGCTGATCTGAGAGGCGGCAACGATGAGCGCGACAACGAAGACCGCGCAGCTGGGGCGAGCGGTGCGAACGCAGCGGTTCACGCCATGGCCGGAGCGATCCGCCCGCCGGCCCGAGCGGCCCGCCACCTCGACCGCCACGCCGGCACTGTCGCGCGCGTGGGCGCGGCCCGGCGCATCGATCGGCGCATGGGCACGGTCCTATTTCGCATCTGACGCGCGCCGGGCCCTCGTGAGCGCCCTCGGGCTTCTGTGGGTGCTCGACGGGGCGCTCCAGCTGCAGCCCTACATGTACTCCGGAGGGTTCATCACGCAGCTGAAGCAGGGAGCGCTCTCCGAGCCGCGGTGGCTCGAAGCCTCCATCGGCTGGAGCGCCCATCTCTTCGCACAGAATGCGACCCTCTGGAACACCCTGTTCGCACTGATTCAGCTGTCGATCGGCATCGGGCTGCTCTACCGCCCGACCGTGAAGCCGGCGCTTGCGCTCTCCTTCGCGTGGGCACTCGTCGTCTGGTGGTTCGGGGAGGCCTTCGGCTTCATGCTGATGCAGATGACCGCTGCAAGCCCCCTGCTCGGCGCGCCCGGAGCCGCCCTGCTGTATGGGCTCGCAGGGGCGGCCCTGTGGCCGACTGAGCGCCCCGGCGGGCTGCTGGGGCTGCGCGGGACGAGAGCCGCATGGGCGACCCTGTGGCTGGCGATGGCATGGCTGTGGCTGCAGTTCCAGAACAGCGGCCCAAACGCGATCGCCGCTCAGATCAAGGTGGAAGCCCCCGCCGGCGCGAGCTGGCTGAGCGGCGTGGAGCACTGGGCTGCGAGCGCGACAACGGGCAACGGCGTCTGGTTGGCACTGCTGCTCGCCTCGCTCTCCGCCGCGATAGGCGTGAGCGTCGCCGCGAACTGGCACCCAAGGCCGTTCCTGCTCGTCGCGGTTGCCCTGAACCTGATCTACTGGGCGGTCGGCGAGGGCTTCGGCGGCATCTTCACCGGCCATGCGACAGACCCGAACACGGGCCCCCTTTTCATCCTCTTCGCGGCCGTGCTGTACACGCTCGGCAGGAGCGAGAAGACTTCGAGGGCGACCTCGAACGCCTGAGGGCACATCACCACCCCAGGTCCCCACCCCGAAGCCCCAGGCGCACAGGACCCCGCGCCTGGGGCTCGGCGGTGAGAGCCGCCTGACTCGCGCCCGCCGCTGAAGGGCAGGGCGCGGCAGCCCCGCGCCTGGGGCTCGGCGGCGAGAGCAGCCGCCTACGACGGCGGGAGCGGCAGGGTGCTGTGGTCCGCCGCAGCTGCACCCGCCTGCTCGGAGGCTTCCGCGGCAGCGACGTCGGCGACGAACGTGCGGCGCGCACGCAGCAGCAGCACCCCGCCTGCAAACAGCGCGCAGAGCATCACGAGGAACGTCACTTGGAGCCCCGTAGTCGTGCTCGGGGAGGGCAGCTTCGGGTGGGTTCCTATCGGCGCCTGGGCAGGGATGATGCCCGCAATCAGCTGGGAGACCCCTCCGAAGAGCAGCGGAGCAGCCGCCTGGGCGAGCGAGCGGACCATCGTGAGCGCGCTCTGGGCGCGCCCCCACAGGCCAGAGGGCACGACGTCGAGGCGCGCCGCCTGGCTTGCGGGATTGGCCGCAAAGATGAACAGCGCCCCGCCGACGTCGAACCACAGCGCAGGCGTGAGGCTTTTGCCGAGGAATCCCGGGATCAGCAGCAGCACCGCGACGATGTAGCAGGCGCCAGGGAACCACACGCGCGCGCTGGCCATCCCGTGGTTGCGCAGCACGTCCGGCAGCCTGCCACCGATGAGCGTACCGATCACGCCGCCCAACACGAGCAGCGCGAGGCCAAGCTCAGCGGTCGCTTGGCCCGCGTGGTACTGGCCCTTCACGAACAGCAGCGCGAAGGTCTGCAGGCCCGCAAAGTAGAAGTAGCCGAGCGAGGCGCCGAGGATCATCAGCACGTTCGACGGGATGGAGAAGATGTAGCGGATCGACCTGTAGAGGTTGAGGCGAGCCGGATCCTCGCGGAGCACCGCTCGCCGGTTGGGGGGCACCCCCGCGCGGTGAGCAGCAACGCGAGCCCGCCCCGCAGCGGTCGCCCTCGACCGCTGCGCCTCCTGCTCTCCAACGCGACGGTGCACCTGAGACGGTGCTCCAGCCGCAGCGCGCGCGAGGTCGACGGCGCCAAGCCGGAGGTGGCTCTGTCCGCCTCGCCGCGGCTCTGGGACCGTTCGAGACAGAGAGCGCGCGAGCAGGAGTCCTGGGAGCGCGAGCACGACGAAGGCGGCGCGCCAGTCGATCGCGCTTGCGATCAGGCCGCTGACGATGAAGCCGAACGCCGTCCCCGCCGCCTCGCCGACGAAGATGTAGGACCAGATCCTGCTCCGCTCCTCCGGGGCGAAGTAGTCGCCGGTGAGCGAGGCGATCGCTGGACCCGCCGTCGCAGCGACGGCGCCGAGGGCGAGCCGCGTCAGAAGCAGGTCGGAGAAGCTGCCTGCAAACGCGCTTGCGAGCGAGGCGAGGCTCCAGAGCACGATGCCTGCGACGAGCAGCGGCATCCGACGCACGCGATCGACGAGCGGCCCGACGAGCAGCGTGAAGAGGGCGCCGATGAGCAGCGAGACGGAGCTGAGCAGACCGATCTCGGCATTGCCGATGCGGAGGGCGGACTCGAGCTGCGGCGCGACTGCACCGATCGTTGAGACGTCCGCGCCGTTGAGCGCGAGCACGAGCGCGAACAGCACGATCACACGCGCGCGCGCCGGCCCGCCGACGCGCTTGACAACCTCAGCGCGCACGCTCTCTGACGCGAGCCTGCCGCCTCGCAAAAGCAGACGCACGAGCGAGCGAAGGACAACGGCGACCAGCCCTGGTCGGCGCGACCCAGGCGGTGGGCGCGACTCAGGTCCCGAACGCGACCCAGGCGGTGGGCGCGACTCAGGGCGTGGACGCGGCTCAGGCATTGAAGGCGCGGGCAGGCTGCTCGTCGGCCTGCCGCCAGTCGCGCGCCGTCCTGCGGAGCCTGACGTAGCCGAATATGCCAGGAAGGGTCGGCAGCCAGAAGGAGATCGCCCTGTAGACGAGCACGCCTATGAGGGCGCGCCCATCGGGGATGCCGAACACGACGAACGCGCCGATCATCCCCCCTTCGACGCCACCGATGCCTCCAGGCAGCGGCAGCAGGCTCCCAAGCGTTCCGAGGAAGTAGCCCATGATCAGCACCCCAAGGGACATCCCCTGTCCGAACGCCTGAAACGACAGTCCAAGCACAGTGATGTCGAGGCCCCAGTAGGCGAGGGCGCCGAGCAGCCCGATGGGACGTTCCCTCGCGAGCGCAAGCGCCGTCCGCACCCCCGCCCCGACGATCGCCGGCGCGCTCGCGAGGCGCACCGCCCACGAGCCGATGCGATCCCTGCGCCTCGCAAGCCTGTCGAGCCGGCGCTGGAAATCGTCAGGCACGAGCGCCATCCCGAGGAACAGCGCGAGCAGGAGAAGGCCGAAGAGGGCCGGAACGACGGTGATCCCGAACGTGCCTCCCCCTGCGATCACCCCCGACCACAGCCCGAGGCCACAGACGATGAGCGCGCCGATGTAGATCGAGTACTGGATCGCGTAGGTCGCAACCATCCGGCGCACGATCGTCGCCGCCGCGACGCCCGCGCGCCGAAGCGCCCACGCCGACACCGCTATCCCCCCCGCCCCGGCCGCCGCGAGCAGCCTGATCGCAGCGATTCCAGCGAGCGCGATCTCCACGCTCGCGCGCCACGTGATGCGCTTGGAGGAGCTGTGAAAGACGGTGTGGAAGAGGACGACGTAGCCACCGACGGACAGCATCTCGAGCAGACCTGCGAGCACGAGCAGCAGCGGGTCTCCCCGTTTCAGCTCACCCCAAGTCTCCTTCAGCCCAACGAGCTTCGGGATGAGGAAGTAGAGCCCGACGAGCGAGAGCAGCGTGAGGATCGCCGCGACGACGTAGCGGCGACGGTTGAGTGCAGGCATGTCGCTCTCAGGCTCTGATGCAGCTTGCGGAGGGTCTCTCATTCGCCTTCGGAAGGCTCTCTCACTCGTCGTCGGGGCTGCCTGCGGCGCGCCGCGGCGGACGCCGCGCGCCCCCCAGGGCGCAGGCTGCCGCCTTCGCGTCGTGCTCGTTTGCCGGTCATCCTCGCGCTGCGATCCTAACCTGTGTCTGGAGAGCCCATGGCTCAGATCATCAGATGGACAGCTCGCAGCCCGCGCACTCTTCTGCTCGCCCTCCTCATCGCAACTGGCGGCGGCATCGCGCTTGCGGCCTCGATCGCGAGTGCGAGATCAGGCGGGCCGCGGTGCGTGCCCCACACCCTCGACGCCTCTGACCTGCTGCGAGGCACGACCGTCGGCGTCTCCCCTCTGCCCGGCTCCTACGACGCCTCGCCGCTGACCCAGGTGAGCTTCGTTGGCGTGCCTGCAGCGGACATACAGCACCTCACCGTCGCAGGCTCGCGCAGCGGAATCCACGGTGGGCGCCTCGAGCCCTACTCCCAGGGCGACGGCGCAAGCTTTGTGCCTGACAGCCCGTTTCGAGCCGGTGAGACGGTGCGCGTTCGCGGCGAGATCGCGACTGCGGCGGGCGGGCGGCCCTTCGCGTTCCGGTTCGTCGTCGCCCACCCCGACGTGATCGCCGCGCTGCCGCCAGGAGAGAGGATCTCGCTTGGCGGCGGCAGCGCCGAATATCAGAGCTTTCGCTCCGCACCGGGCCTGCACCCGCCGAAGGTGAGCGTCACCGTCTTCGCACGCAGCGCCAAGCCGGGTGGCGAGATCTTCGCCGCGCCGTATGACGGCGCAGGCAGCACAGGTCCGATGATCTTCGAACCGGACGGGCAGCTGATTTGGATGCGCCCGCTCCCTGAAGACGTCGACGCGACGAACCTCCAGGTGCAGGAGCTCAACGGCAAGCGGGTGCTCACCTGGTGGCAGGGATACGTCCCGAAGAACGGGTTCGGCCTCGGTGAAGAGATCGTCGCGAACAGCGCCTATCGGACGATCATGCACGTGAAGGCCGGCAACGGCTATGAGGCGGACCTGCACGACTTCCGCATCGAGCGAGGCGGCACAGCGGTGCTCACCGCCTTCAGCACGATCCGATGCAACCTCAGCTCGATCGGCGGGCCAAGCAACGGAGATGTGACGAACGCGTCCTTCCAGGAACTCGACCTGAAGACCGGGCTCGTGCGACGGGAATGGACGGGACTCGACCACGTTGCGCTGAGGGCCTCATACTCATCGCCCCGCGACGCCTCCTCGAGCTGGCCGTTCGACTACCTGCACATCAACACGATCGACCCCCGCAGCGACGGCACCACGCTGCTCTCCGCCCGCAACACCTCAGCGCTGTACGTGATCGACGATGAAACGGGCCAGATCATCACCACGATCGGCGGCAGGAAGCCGACGGTGAGGATGGAGCCCTCTGCGCAGACCGCCTACCAGCACGACGCGACCACACTGCCTGACGGCGAGATCTCGATCTTCGACAACGGCGGCAGCCCCTTCGAGCATCCCCAGTCGCGCGCGCTGATCATCGCGCTGGCGCACGGCGGCACCGTCGACACCGTCGTCCGCGAGCTCACCCACAGCCCACCGCTGCGCTCCTCGAGCCAGGGGAGCGTCCAGCTGCTTGGCGGCGGCGACTGGTTCGTAGGCTGGGGCTCGAACGCCTACTTCAGCGAGTTCACTCCAGGCGGGAGGCTGATCTACGACTCCCATCTCGCCGGCGCCTCGACCGCCTCCTACCGCGGCTACAGGCTTCCCTGGCATGGCATGCCGGCGAGCAGGCCATCGATCGCGACGGCGCACACGAAGGGCAGCGGCATCGAGGTCTACGCGAGCTGGAACGGCGCAACCGGCGTCGCCTCCTGGCAGCTGCTGGCGGGAGCCTCGAGAGGCCGGCTGAGGGAGATCGCAACCGTGGAGCGAACCGGGTTCGAGACGGCGATGAGCGCACCATCTGCGCGCTGCCTGCAGGTGAGGGCGGTGAGCGGCTCAGGCAGGCCGCTCCGCAGCTCACGCATCGTGTGCTCCTGAGCGCAGAGGCCGCACGCACATCATCGCCGCAGAGGCCCCCAAGGCCCTGCAGCGCACCCCTTCAGCGCAGCCCCTCAGCGCAGACGACCAGCCCTCCGCCGGCGCCCCGGCTCGCCCCTAAGCGCAGATCGCCAGCTCCTCAGCGCCCGTCAGCCCAGGGCTCCTGCCAGCCATGGGCGCCCACCAGTGAGCTCGCGCTGTCAGGGCCCCAGCTGCCTGGCGGATAGGTCTCCACGGGAGGCGGCGACTTCAGCAGAGGGTCGACGATCCGCCAGGCCTCTTCCACGCTGTCCTGGCGCGCGAACAGGGTGCCATCGCCCCTCATCGCCGCCTCCAGGAGCACCTCGTAGGGCGAAGGCGCCTCTCCCCCCTCCTCCGCGAACTCCATGTCCAGCTCGATCTGCTGGGGCCTCGCGCTGCCTGCTCTGCGCGCGTTCAGGATGATCCTCACGCCCGTCGATGGGTCGATCCTCACGACGAGCTCGCTTGGCTCTGGCCGATGCCTGCCCTCGGGCATGAAGCTCAGCCGAGGAGGGTGGCGGAAGATCAGCCGAAGCTCTGTCGCCGTCAGCGGCAGCCGCTTGCCCGTGCGGATGAAGAAGGGCACGCCCGCCCAGCGCCAGTTGTCGATCTCCAGCCTCAGCGCCGCGAAGGTCTCCGTCTGCGAGTCGGGCGCGACACCAGGGATCGACAGGTAGCCCTCGTACTGGCCGCGCACGCAGCGGGAGGGGTCCGCTGCAGGCATCGCGTGGAAGACCGCGAACTTCGCGTCCTTCACCGCCTTCGCGTCGCCCGCCGCCGGCGGCTCCATCGCCGCCGTCGCAAGCGTCTGCATCAGGTGATTGACGACGACGTCGCGCAGTGCCCCGACAGGATCGTAGAAGCGTCCCCTGTCCTCGACGCCGAAGGCCTCTGCGAGCGTGATCTGGACGCACTGGACGTGCTGCCTGTTCCACACAGGCTCGAGCATCGTGTTCGCAAAGCGCAGGTAAAGCATCTCCTCGAGGCCCATCTTCCCGAGAAAGTGGTCGATCCTGTACAGCTGCGGCTCCTCCAGGAACCTGTGCAGGTTCGCCGCCAGCGCGCGCGCAGAGGCGAGATCGTTGCCGAACGGCTTCTCGACGACGACGCGGGCGCCGGGGTGAAGAAGCTCCACCGCTGAGAGGCCTTCGACGACCCTCCCGAACAGGCTTGGAGGCACCTCGAGGTAGAAGACGGGATTCTGCGCCTGCGCAAGCTCGGAGGCGAGGGCGGTGAAGGTCACCGCGCTCGTGAAGTCTCCGCCGAGGTAGGACAACCTCGCCGCGAACCTGTCGAAGGCCTCCTGCTCGACCTGCTCGCCAGCTTCGCTGATCGCCTTTCGTGCATGCTCACGCAGCTGATCGACGCTCCAGTCCTCAGCCGCAACGCCAAGCACCCTGCAGCGCAGCAGGCCCCTCGCCTCGAGCCTGTAGAGGGCGCGCAGCGTCATCTTGCGCGCGAGATCCCCGGTGATGCCGAAGACGACGAGTGCGTCCGCCCCTCCGTCAGCAAGCTGCGCCATCGCTGCAGCATATGGCAACGGGCGCCGTGCGGGATGAGGCGCCCCGCCGGCACCATCGAGCGCCGGCTGCCCCCACCCCCGCCGGCACCATCGAGCGCCAGCTGCCCGCGCCGGCTCGTAACCGTCGCCGCCGTTTTGCGTAGTAGAAATCGATGCGGAGCACAGAAACGGTCCCCAGCGCTGCCGAGACGGCTCCTCGCACGCCCTCCTGCTGCTGCTGAGGGGAGGCGGCGTGCAGGTCGGAAGGCCAGCGAAGACGAGCAAGGAGAAGGCAGAGATGAGATTTGTTTTGGGCAGCGCCGGCAGAGCCGCCGCTGCTGGGCGTTCGATCGTGCTTCCAAGCGCAGCGGCGCTGCTCGCGGCCGCCCTCATCAGCGCATGCGGCAGCTCGGCAAAGCCATCGAAGCCGGCGTCGAGCAGGACGACCTCCGCGCAGGCGAGCAGGAGCAGCTCCTCCTCCTCCTCCTCGAGCAGCTCGAGCGTCGCCACCTCGACGACGAGCGAGAGCGTGAG
>JAJYUP010000007.1 GCA_021792455.1 Actinomycetes bacterium
GGTTCTCCTCCACGCTCAGAGCGGCAAAGGTGAATCGTTCCGCTGGGATGTAGGAGATCCCCGCCCCTGCCGCCCGCCATGGGCGGCCGAGTGGCCAGCGAGCGCCGTCGTAGGTGATCGACGCCTTGGAAGGCTTCACCAGGCCGATGATCGACTGCAGGGTCGTCGTCTTGCCCGCGCCGTTGCTGCCAAGGATCACGACGATCTCCCCCGTCTCGACGGTGAGCGATACGTCGTGGATGACCGGCTCCCCGCCGTAGCCCGCCGTCAGGCCCCGCACCGACAGCAGCGCGCCGGCTGGCGGGGAGGCCGTGTCCCGGCGATGCTGTGCGGCGACTGCAGGCGGCTCAGACATGTCCGAAGTACACCTGGGCGAGCCGCTTATCCTGCGTGATCTCCGACATCGTGCCTTCCTCGGTTATCCGGCCCTCCTCCATGAACAGCACGTGATCGGAGAGGCGTGCGACCACATCGAGGTTGTGCTCGACGAGGCACACGGTCTTGCCATCTGCGCGCAGGCGTTCGACGACCCGCAACACAGGCTCGAGGTTCGCACGGTCGATTCCCGCTGCAGGCTCGTCGATCAGCAGCACATCGCCGCCGGTGGCGAGCAGCCGCGCTACGGCGAGCAGCTTCCTGTCGCCGTAGCCGAGGCCGCCCGCGAGATCGTGTGCGCGGTGGGCCAGGCCGACGTACTCGAGGCACCGCATCGAGCGCTCCCTCGCTGTGCGCTCTCCGCTGCGCACCGTCCAAGGGGCGAAGAACAGGTTGAGCATGCGCTCTCCTGGCTGGTTGAGCACCCCGAGCGCGACGTTGTCCAGCAGGGAGAGCCTCTCGAGCGTGCGGACATCCTGGAAGGAGCGCACCATGCCGAGCGCCGCTATGCGGTGCGGCGGCATGCCCGTCACCTCGCGTCCGTGCAGCCGCACGCGACCTGCATCCGGCCGGATTCTGCCGGTGAGAAGGTTGAACACAGTCGTCTTGCCAGCGCCGTTCGGGCCGACGAGGGCTGTCACCTTGCCTGTCGCGAGCTCGAGGCTGAGATCCTGGACGGCGACGATGCCGCCGAAGTGCTTGACAAGCCCCGTCGCGGCAACGGCTGCGACCTGCGAGTTCGCTTCTGGTCTCAACGCGCCTGCCCGGCCGGGGCCGTGGGCTTCGCCGCCGTGCGGATCACCACGGCCCCTCTCGCTTCGCTGAGGCGCGAACGCAGCCGCCCCTGGGAGCGTCGAGTTCGTCGTCGGGGGGCGGACGGAGGGCACGGCAGTTCTGTCGGCCGCAGTCGCTGCTGCGCGCGGCGAGCCCCCTTGATCGGCAAGCACGGTGACGGGGGCGCTCGCGAACTCGACTGCAAGCCGCTCTCCTGGAATGTGATGGTAGGCGGCGAGACGGGAGACCCAGCTGCCCCAAGCGCCCTCTGGGATCAGCCCCTCAGGCCTGACTCGCATCACGCCGACGAGCAGAACGCCGTAGATGACCAGCTGCCAAAGGGTCGCGCTTTCAGGCGCGATGTTCACGACCTTCTCCAGGAACGGCCCGATGAAGGTGAGCACGATCGCGCCGGCGAAGGCTCCAGACAGGCTGGCGATGCCGCCGACGACGACCGCTGCGACGACGGTCGTCATCGTCGCGAAGTTGAACGACGACGGGGAGGCTATCTCGTTGTAGTAGACGAGCGTGACGCCGGCGACGCCTGCCACGGCCGCAGTCCACGCAAACGTGAGGATCTTGAACGCGATCACGTTCTTGCCGACCGACTGGGTTGCGTCGCTGTCGTCGCGAATGCCCCGCAGCACTCGTCCGAACGGGGACGATGAGAGGCGCCAGCAGAACAGAAGGCAACCGGCGGTGATCAGAGCAACCAGGCGGAACAGCTCTCCCGGTGTTCTCAGCGGGCCGCCGAGGCTGACGGTGTGGATGCCAATCAGCCCGTTCGTGCCTTCGAGGGCGGGGATCGCTTCTATCACTGCAGTGACGACGATCCCGAACGCAAGGGTGAGCAGGATCACGTACTCCTGGCTGAGACGCAGTGCAGGCACGCCGAGCGCGAGCCCTGCGAGGAAGGCCGCGCTCGTGCCCACTGCGAGAGCGGGTGCGAACGCGACGCCGTGCTTTGCGGAGAGATACGCGGCGAAGTAGCCGCCGATCCCGCCTAGGCCCACCGACGCTACAGACAGCTGTCCCGCAACACCGAGAATGACGTTCACGGATACCGCAAAGATCACGGTGATCAGTGCCTCGTTGAGGACGTTGACCCAGAAGCTCAACTCAGCCTCCAGGTGCGGGCCGGAGTCGCAGCCTTGGCATCCCAGGGAGTCGGTGCATGTTCAGGAGCGGACTGAGCGCGATGTAGACGAACAGGATCCCGAAGGTGAGCACCGGCGTCCACACCGCGCCGATCGCGAGCAGGCAGAGCTGTTGGAGCAGGGCTACGAGCACCGCGGCCACCGCGAAGCGCAGTGGGCTGCTGCGCAGGCCTGCAAGGAACGCGACGACGAGCGCGGTCAGCGTCGGCTGGAGGCCGGCGCTTGGCGAGGCGGCTCCGCGCTGCGTCAGCAGAATCGCGCCTAGCCCCGAGATCGCAGAGGCGACCGCGAAGACGACGATCGCCACGAGCGCGGGATTGATCCCGACCGCCTGTGCCATCGAAGGGTTCTCCTGCACAGCCCGGATCGCGCGCCCGTAGCGAGCGAACCGAATGAACGCCCACAACCCCGCGATGATCAGCACGCTGACGCCGAAGGTGACGAGATCGAGCGTGGTGACCCCGACACCTCCGCCGAAGGAGATGCGGCTCACCGTGTATCCGACGTTCAGGTTCTCATCAGAGCTGCCGGCGAGCAGCTGGATGACATTTTCTCCGACTATGACGATGCCGAGAGAGGTCACGAAGACGCCAAGCAGCGCGTGGCGCGTCTTGCGCACGAGTGGACGGTAGAACAGCCACTCGATCGCGACCCCGAGCACTACGGCGCACAGCACCCCGACGAGAATTGCGAGATACAGCGGCATTTCGGCTCCCACCAGCGCGATCGCGACATACGCCGAGCACGCGAACGTCGTCGCGAAGGCGAAATGGAACCGACCGGTCACGCCGAGGATCAAGCCGAAGCCGGCGCTCAGCATCCCGGACAGGCTGCCGAGGACGAGGGCGTCGACGATCGCCTGGAAGAACTCGCTCGCGCTCATTGGGCGCTATACGAGTTTGAATTCGCTGTTGCTGCCCTTGTTGAAGGTTGCGAGCACCTGCACCTTGCCTTCGGAGTTCACTTCGCAGTAGACCATCGGCACGCGCACGAGCGAATGCGTCGTCGGTGAGATTTCCTTCGTGCCGTACTTCCCGCCGGATCCGTAGACGCTCGGGAACTTTGGGTTCGCCGTGAGCGCTTCCACATATGCGTTGCCCTGCTTGGTGGGATCGCCAGACTTCGCGACGATCTCGCGGATCATCTGCCAGATGAGGAAGGTCGCCTCGTAATAGTTGGCCGAGTAGTACGTCGGTTCTTCGCCGTAGGCGCGCTCGTACTCTGCGACGAACAGCTTCGCCCATTCGTTCGGCGGTTTGGAGGCGTCGAAGTAGTCGAAGGCGAACTGATAGCCGCTGATCGCAGATCCCGCGACCTTGCTCGCTTCCGGCGTGTAGTCGAACCCGATGATCGGAGCTTTCAGCCCAGAGGTCGCATACTGCTTGAGGAACACGCCCACCGATGCGCCATAGATCGCGCAGAGCACGAAGTCCGGTTTCGCGCTCTGGATCTGGGAGATGAGCGATGAGTAGTCCGTCGTCGTAACAGGGGCGAAGAACGACCCCAGGTAGCTCCACCCAGAGGAGGCGGCCGTCTGCTTGACCGCTTCTTCCTGGAGCTTGTCGCTCGCGGGGGAGTAGGCGAGACCGACCATCACGACCTTCTTGAATGCCGGGTGCTTGGCCTTCAGGTACGCAGAGATGCCGGTGAGCTGGTCGTTCGGGATCTCCGAGCGCGTCTGGTAGAAGAACGGCTTGCCCTCGCCGAGCTTTGTCGCGCCACCCGGTTCGAGCCCCATCATCTTGAACTGTGAGTAATAGGGCAGTTCGGAGAACACGGTCGCGGAGCCGCTCGAGAGGACGACAGGCACCCCCGAGCCTCCCCATTCTCGCGCGTTGGCGACGCCCTTCTGCGCATTTGCGAGTTCGTTGTTGCGCGCCTGTACGTGCAGTTCGGGACCGCCGGCCTGCTTTATGTGTTCAGCGGCGAGCTTGATCGCTGTGTAGTCGAGGTGGCCGTAGATTGCGACCGCGCCGGAGAGCGCCATCGAGGCGCCGACGGGCACCGTGATGCCCTGTGCCGCCGCCTTGCCGCTCGGCAGGCCGAGGAGTTCGCGTATCTGTGCGCCAGCGGTGCTGGTTGCACTCGCGGAGGAGGTGCCCGTCGTGGAGCGTTCGCTCCCTGTCGTTGTGCTTGTGGTCGATTTGCTGCTTCCGCACGCCGCGACGAGCGGACCGACCGCTGTGAAGGCTGCAGCGGCGCCTGCGCGCTTCAGCAGGTTTCGTCGACTCACGCGCCGTACAGCGTCGCTGCCGTCCGTGTCGCTGAGTACATCGTTGCTCCCCATCCCTATCCGCTCCTCATGTATCGGCGCGTCGCGGAAGCGAGTGTGTACCCATCCCGCCTTCGCGCAGGTTCTGTTTCACGGCATCGCCGCTCGAAGCGGCGACGATCGATGCTCGCACAGGAACTGGCTGAAAAGCTACGTGGAGAGAGCCAAAGTCACGATCACCGCGATTGTCGGCAGGCCCAAACGCGGACCTCACCGCACCGAACGCTCATTTGCATCTGTGCACATCGGCCAGCGATCATCTTTGGCTGTGGCGCCATGGCATTCGCGAGTGCTTCCGAGGAGGATAGCCCGCACGGTCAGGCACGTCGTCACCGGCGATGTAGGCAGAGCAGCTCAGATGGAGGCGAAGCGCATTTGCACTCACTGCGTGCAGTCTGGAAAGAAGGCGTGTGCGCGCTTAACGGCTGGCTGCTCAGCCCCTCGATGCTGACCGCCGAGCATCTCGCCTACCTGCCGTGGGACTCGCTGCTGATCGATCTGCAGCACGGCGCCTTCGACTATCAGCGCGCCTACGAGGTGTGCGCAGCGCTCGGCCGCAGCGAGCTCTCCGTCCTCGCACGCGTGCCGTCAAACGAGCCGGGACTGGTCGGCAAGCTGCTCGACCTCGGCGCTGACGGAATCATGTGCCCGATGATCGAGAGTCGGGCGGACGCGGAAGCGTTCGTGGCCAGCTGTCGCTATCCCCCGAGAGGGAGTCGCAGCTTTGGGCCCGTGCGCGCGGCGATCGGGCGAGGTGGGCCCGGCTACATCGAGGAGGCCAACGAAGCAGTCGTGACGATCGCCCAGATCGAGACTGCGCGGGCGCTCGGCAATCTCGAGGAGATCGTCGGCACCCCCGGGCTCGACGCGATCTACGTGGGCTCCGCCGACCTGTCGATCTCGCTTGGCGGCGCCGCAGTGATCGACCACGGCGATCGAGAGACGGCGGAGCGCCATCGCCGGATCATCGCTGCAGCGCACTCGCACCGCGTGAAGGCGGGCGTTCACGTCCTCACCTCAGATGACATCAGCCAAGTGATGTCGTGGCAGCCCGACCTGATCTCCCTCTCTTCGGATCTCGGTCTCATGATGGAGAGCGCCAGCGCGCTTCTCTCGCAGGCGCGCGACGCACGCATCGGAGGTTGCGGAGCGGGTGCCGATCCGGCAAGCCGATCGACCGCCGATCCGCCAGTCGGCCCGCGGCCGCGCACGCCATACGAGGGTGTTCGCCCCCCGGACCCCACTTGAAAACCCGCCGAAGTGGCCACTACGATTCCGCAAGTGTGGGGATTGTGGGCAGGCACAGGGCGCGTGGGGCAACTTTGGCGCTCGCTCCGTTGCCAGTGGCGCTCCCGATCGTAAGGATCGTTCTGCAGTGACCGCAGGACCGGAAGGGGAGGCGAGCGTGGGCGCCGCCGTGGCGGTGGGCGCGGTGCGTGCCGCCTCGGATCCTCGTCCTCCCCGCTGCTTGAGAGACAAATTGAAACGGAGGCGCGAGCATGGCTGAGCTGGCCGCTGGCATCGAGAGCTGCGTGACCCCAGACGGGGTGATTCGCAAAGCGCAAGCGGATCTGGAGGCGCTCGGCGGCGGCCCTTGGGATGGCCGACGTTACTCATACATCCCGCGGCATCCGCTGCCCGTGCCGAAGCATGTCTCACTGCACGACGAGTTCGAGCGTGAGCTCGACCCGATCACATATCAGGTGCTGAGATCGCGCTTTTGGCACCTCAACCTGGAGCATGGAGACGTCCTCGTCCGCTCCTCCGGGTCGATGGTGATCGTGCTCTCACTCGATTTCGCGACGTGCCTGCTCACCGAGAACGGCGACATCGTCACGATCGGACCAACGATTCAGTACTTCAGCGCGTTTTCTGACCTGGTTGTCAAGTGGACGCTGGAGAATCGCGGCAACGCCATAACCGACGGTGACATATTCATGCAGAACGACCCATTCGTCGGGACGGCGCAGCAGTCCGACACGGCGCTGTATGCCCCCGTGTTCTGGGAAGGCAAGATCTTCTGCTGGGTCTACAATTGCAGCCACATCGGCGATCTCGGTGGAGTCGACGCTGGCGGCTGGGCGATCAACGCGCGTGACATCTATGACGAGGGCGTCACGATTCCGCCGATAAAGATCGTCAGCGGTGGTGAGATCGCTGACGACCTCGTCGAAGCGTTTGCCCGACAGAGCCGTGATCCGCGGATGATCACCCAGGGAGTGCGCAGTGCAGTGGCCGCGATCGAAGCGACCCGCCGCAAGGTCGCCGAGACGCTGCAGAAGTACGGCGCTCCGACCGTCAAGGGCGCGATGCGGCGTATGATCGCCGATACCTCGCGCGTGCTCAGCGAGCGCCTCTCTCGCATCCCGGACGGTGTGTGGCGGGAGCGGATGTACCTGTCCGGCATCGTCGGCGAGGGCGTGGTCCACCAGGAGGTGCTGAGCCTCACCAAGCAGGGGGACAGGCTGATCATCTCCAACGAGGGCACATCCCCACAAGCAGGCCCTGGCAACACGACCTACGCTGTCACTCGCTCAGCTGTCATCTCCGCGATAAGCACCCATCTCGCGCACGACCAGCTCGGCTGCATCGCGGGCGTCGCCAACCACGTGATGTTCAAGCCCGAGCCTGCAACCCGTAACTTCGCCAACCATCCGGCCGCGTGCTCGGCGATCGTCAGTGCGTTTCTTGCCTCGAGCGCGGCGGGTGTGCTCGTCAGCAAGATGATACTCAGCGGCGAGGCCGACCTGCGAGCCCATGCGAACGGCGTCGGCGCGCTTGGCGTCCCGATGGGCACAGTCGCGATGGGGATGGACGAGCATGGGGACTACGTCGGGGTTGACGCAGCGGGCAACGGGGGGACGGCTCTGGCGGGTGGGCTCGCGGCCTTTCCGTATCGTGACGGCATAGATGCGGGCGGGTCCTGGTGGCTGCTCGGCACCACCGCTGGCAACGTGGAGGATGTCGAGGCCGCAGGCGTGAGCCTCACCTTGTACAGAAGGGAAAACCCGGACTCGGGCGGTCCTGGACGCTGGCGCGGAGGCAACGGCGCATCACACGCGATCGTGCCGCACAAGGTGCACATGATGATCGCGGCCTACATGTACAGCGATCCTGCCGTGAATACGGTCGAGGGGATCGGCGGAGGTGGGTACGGTCTCGCCGGCAACTTCTTCCAGGTGCACAAGGCGCGTGAGCTGCTCGATGCGGGCGTCGTGCCCAGCGATCGCACAGACCTCGAGGGGGCGGGTCTGGAGATGGAGCGGATCCATCCGCGCGCGCTCGTCGCGCCAGTGCCTCATGAGGACTGCCTGATCAATGAGTACAACGGAGGCGGCGGCTACGGTGACCCGCTGCAACGCGAGCCGGAGCGCGTCCGCGACGACGTGCGCGAAGAGAGGATCAGCGCCGCAGCCGCGGAGCGTCACTGGGGCGTCGTGCTCGACGATGCCGGAGCGGTCGATGACGCTGCGACTCAGGAGCGGCGCGATGCGATTCGCACGTCCCGGCTGGAGGGCGCGCGCCGATTCGACGGAGGGCAGCGACGTGGGGTGATCGCAGACGCCGAGATCCTGATAGAGGGCGCAGCGGGAGGGGTCGACCTCGTCCAGGCGGAGGAGGCTCTCATGTGGGCCTGCTCCTCCTGCGGTGAGTCGCTTGGCTCTGCTCAGGAGAACTTCAAGCTCGCTTCCTGCTGCAAGGAGGAGAAGCCAAACGCGGTCGATGCCCACCTCTATCCGGACCCGAGTCAGTTCGGCGACGGGTCGGTCGTGCTCAGACGCTACTTCTGTCCGGGATGCGCGACGCTGCTCGCCCAGGAATTCGCAAGGCGCACAGATGATCCTCTCTGCGACTTCAGCATCCACAGCCTTCCCCGCGGCAAGTGAGGAGCGCAGGATGACTCAGACCACCGATATGGCACCGGCGGCGTCCGTCAATGGCAACGGCGCTCGGCGCGCCGGCTATGTGATTGGCGTGGACATTGGCGGTACGTT
Source organism: Actinomycetes bacterium (assembly GCA_021792455.1). Taxonomy (GTDB): domain Bacteria; phylum Actinomycetota; class Thermoleophilia; order Solirubrobacterales; family Solirubrobacteraceae; genus Palsa-744. Next base: position 8,574 of record JAJYUP010000007.1, read on the forward strand.
CACCGACGCCGCGGTGGTCGGCCCGGACGGGCAGATCGTCACCGGCAAGGTTCCGACCCGACCGGACGATCGCGCGCGCAGCTTCTTCGAGGCGATCGAGGAGGCCGCAGACAAGTTCGGGATCTCGCTCGAGACGATGCTCGAGTCCTGCGAGCGCCTCGTGCATGGCACGACGACCGGCACGAACGCGCTGATCACGCGAACAGGCGCGGACGTCGGCCTGCTCGTCACCGCTGGCTTCCGTGACATGACGACGTTCATGAACGGCAAGGGTCGGATGGTCGGCCTGCCGATCGACAAGGTGCTCGATCTCGCTGGAACCGACAAGCCCACCCCGCTGATACCGAAGCGGCTCATCGCAGAGGTCAATGAGCGCGTGGATTTCGAGGGCGAGGTGATCGTCCCCCTCGATGAGGAAAAGCTGCGGCAGCGCATCCGCGACCTCCGTGAAGCGGGGGCGGAGGCCTACGCGATCAGTCTGATGTGGTCTCTGCGCAACCCCGAGCACGAGCGTAGGGTGCTGGAGATAGTGCGCGAGGAGCATCCGGAGGCGTTCGCTTGCTGCGGGGCGGACCTCTCTCGGCGCATGGGCGAGTACGAGCGCACGATGACGAGCGTTCTGAACGCGTACATCGGCCCGCTGATGCGCCACTATGTGGAAGCGATCATTCACGGTGCGCGCGCGCGCGGGTACGAAGGTCGCGTGCTGTACACGCAGTGCGCCGGAGGTGCGATCACCGGCTCGGAGGCGGCAGCGGCGCCGGTCCGCACGATCCATTCAGGACCCGTCAGCGGCACGCTTGGCAGCGCCTTCCTCGCGACGAGGATGCAGGAGCGCAACGTGATCGTCACCGACATGGGCGGCACCTCCTTCGACGTCAGCATCATTCGCGATCTGGAACCGGATGTGCGTGAGGTGTCGATCGTCGAGCGCTTCGAGATCTCCCAGCCTATGGTCGACCTCGACACGATCGGCGCGGGCGGCGGAAGCATCGCCTGGATCGACGATGCGGGTGGGCTGCAGGTCGGTCCCCAGTCTGCCGGAGCGGTCCCTGGGCCGGCCTGCTACGGACGTGGTGGCGTTCAGCCGACCGTCACGGACGCCGATGTCGTGCTTGGAATTCTCGACGCCGACAACTTCCTCCATGGTGCGATGAAGCTCGACCGTGAGGCCGCGGAGAAGGCGATCACGCGCGTCGCCGATCCTCTTGGCCTCACTCTTCATCAGGCGGCGGCCGGGATAAACCGCATCATCGACTCGAAGATGGCGGACCTGCTGCGGCGCATGAGCGTACTGCGGGGCTTGGACCCCCGCGACTTCGTGTGCTTCGCTTTCGGAGGCAGCGGACCCGTGCACGCCGGCGCGGTCGCGCGCGACGCGGGTGTGAAGAGCCTCGTCGTGCCCGTCCTCCACGTCGCGCCCGTGTGGTCCGCATTCGGTGCGGCGATCGCCCAGGTGAGTCACGTCTACGAGCGTTGGCAGCCCCACACGATGCCGGCGGACACGGGTGTGCTCAACGCGATCTTCGAGGAGCTCGAAGCGTCCGCGCGCGCGCAACTGCTCGACGAGCAGTTCTTGGAGGAGCGGATCTTGATGCAGCGGTTCGCGCGGATGAAGTACAACGCCCAAGCGTTCGACGTGGAGGTGCCCGTTGCCCTCGGGACGCTCGGCAGCGAGGAGGTCGCCGCACTCGAGGAGGACTTCCATCGCGTCTACGAGGAGCTTCACGGCAAGGGGTCCGGATACCGCGAGGGCGGCTGCAAGATCACGGCTCTGTTCGTGCGCTCACGGGGTCTCTCCGACCAGCCGGCGGTGATCGGCGGACGGGCGGGGACAGGTCCGCAGCGGCTCTCCCGGCCGGTCTACTGGGCGGAGTACGCCGAGTTCGTCGACACACCTGTGCTGCGACTCGAAGGCTCGCTCCTCGATGAGGATCTGAACGGGCCGATGCTCCTCGAGTTGCCTGACACGGTCGTGGTCATCCGTCCTGGCCAGAGTGCGAGCTTCGACGACCTCGGCAGCCTCGTGATCGACGTGAAAGGCTGATCACGGCTCCGTGCTCTGCAACCTGACCGATTACGAGTCGGCGGCGAGGCGCAGGCTGCCGAAGGCCGTCTTCGATGTGATCGCAGGCGGGGCAGGCGACGAGGTCACACTTGCGCGCAACCGCGCTGCCTTTGCGGATCTCTCGCTTCGACCTCGTGCGCTCGCTGATGTCAACGCACGGCAGCTGTCGAGCACCGTGCTCGGCATGCCCGTGTCGATGCCAGTGATGCTCGACCCGTGCGGGTATGCGCGAATGGCCCACCGCGACGCGGAGCTCGCGGTCGCCCGCGCGGCTGCGCAGGCGGGGACGATCTATGCGCTCAGCACGATCTCCAGCGTTCCGCTCGAGATCGTCGCTGGGGCAACTGATGCCCCGAAGTGGTTCCAGCTCTACCCACCGGCTGACCGAGACGAGTGCAGCAGGCTGATCGAGCGTGCGCAGGTGGCGGGGTTCCGTGCGCTGTGCGTGACGATCGACGGTGCTCTCGCGGGCCTGCGGGAGCGCGACAAGCGCAACCGCCTCACCGTCCCGCTGAAGCTCGGCCCGCGCCTGCTGCTGGAAGGCGCGTCGCGGCCCCGCTGGGCGGTCGACTTCCTGCGCGGCGGTGCCGGGCGAGGCGACCAGGGATTCGGGGCGATGGCCCGTCCGCAGCTGCTGCGCAACGCAGGAGCTGCGATCGCTGCGACCGCGCGGGCGATCACGGCTGAGGAGATCGAGTTCATTCGGCAGCGCTGGCGTGGTCCACTCATCGTCAAGGGCCTGCAGAGAGGGGATGAGTGCGAGCTGCTGCTCAGCCTCGGCATCGATGGCATCGTCGTCTCAAACCACGGTGGGCGTCAGTTGGACGGGGTGCGCGCATCCATAGAGACGCTTCCGGAGGTGGTTGAGGCGGTCGCCGGACGCGCGGAGGTCTTCCTCGACGGGGGCGTCAGACGCGGAACCGACGTGTTCAAGGCGCTGGCGCTCGGTGCGCGCGCCGTTCTCGTGGGACGGCCCTACCTGTACGGGCTGGCCGTAGCAGGCGAGGACGGAGTGCGTCAGGTGCTGGAGATGCTGAGGTTCGAGCTCGACCAGACGATGGCGCTCGCCGGGTGCGCGAGGATCTCCGACATAGACCACAGCCACGTTGAGGTTCAGAGAACCGGACAGGCGAAACCGGGCGCGTCGGCCGCAGATCCCACCCCACGCTCTCGAGACCGCCACCATGGGCTCGAGAGCGTGTGAGCGAGGCACGACTGTGTGATCAGAAGATCGCGAGCGGGTTGACCTGGCTGCCCGACGAGCCAACCCACCGGAGCGGCTCGATCGTAATCAGGAACTCCCAGCGTCCACGCTCCCGGCAGGCCTCGAGCAGCTGCTCGACGACGACATTGTCGATCAGCCAAGCGCCCATCGCCACGAGCGCAACGCAATGCACGGGCAACAGCAGCTCGACTTCCTCGTTCGGAATCTTCGAGCGCTCCTCCACTGGGATGTCGATGATCTGAGTTGTCAGCCCGTAGCCGGACGGCTGGATGTCGTTCAGCGCGTCGGAGGAGATGACGGAGACGCCCCGCTCGTGCAACCAGGGAAGACATCCAGCGTGATAGCCGTTGCAGCGTCTGTCCGCAGGTCCCTGCACTTCGACGCGGCGCAGATATCCGGTCCGAGCTATCAGCACGTCGCCCTCTCGCACGCGTACACCCTGCCGCTCCTCGGCGCCGTCCAGGTCCTCCGGGTAGATCGCCTCACCGGGCTCGAGCCAGTCGACTCCGCGCAGCCCCGGGATGTCGAGCAGAACTCCTCGGCTCACGACACCGCCGCGCGCGTTCTCTATCCCCATCTTCCGCGCCCCGCTCTCGGGGGTGACTTCCGATGCCGGGTAGCCGTTGTAGAGCTTCCCATCCCAGGCCATATGGGATGGCGCATCCATGTGGGTGGGGGATCCGTGCGTCTGCATCTCGATCACCTCGCGCGTTCCTTGAATGCGGTGGCCGAGGTGGTGAACAGCCGTTTCGCGCTTCAGCACGGTTTCTCGACCTATCGGATCAGGGTTCTCCGGATCGAGGTCCATTCCGAGTGGGATGACAGCGCCATCCCTCACGAGCGCGATCGCCTCCAGACGCTTCTGCGGCGTGATGAGATTCAGCGTGCCGAGCTGGTCGTCCTCGCCCCATCGACCCCAGTTGGAGAGGCGCTCGAAGTAGGACAGGACCTCCTCCCTGCTCGGGATAGTCCTCGCGGTGACACCCTCCTCCGTGCTCATGTGAATCGCTCCTTCGCTTCGTGGGTGAGCGCCCATCGCCCAGGCGATGACTGCGCGGATGAGTCCTGAGGCTACGTGCCATGCTGTGCGAACGCAATGCGCGGCTCGCCACACTTTTCACCTGCTGGATTGTGTGTGACGCCAAAGCGCCGATGCGCGCGGACGGCAAGCGGCTTTTATCCGAGCGTGATCGATGCTGCGTCAGGGGCAGATCGTTGTGCGACCTCACAACGTCCTCCTCGGCAGCATTGTCGGCCCGGCCATGGCGGGCGCCACCGTTTGAGAGCAACATGCTTGCCTCACATCCGTACGCTGACGGTGCGCGCAGAGCAATCTTTGAGTGATCGCTGCCGGAAGCATCGCCATGCGAGGAGTCTCCATGCCGATCACGATCGACATCCCCGGAAAGATCATCGCTGTCGGGCTGAACTACGTCGACCACGCGAAGGAGGCACGTGCGCCGATCCCCCGCGAGCCGATGATCTTCGCCCATTGGCCAAACGCGCTCATCGGGCCAGGCGACCCGATCCGCCTGCCGGACCCAGGCATCGACTGGAGAATCGACTATGAGGGCGAGCTCGCGGTCGTGATCGGGCGCGAGGGGAAGAACGTCGACGCTGCGGACGCGCTCGACTACGTGCGTGGCTACTGCTGCTTCAACGATGTGAGCGCGCGGGGCCTCTACGACCCGGATTCAGGTGGTCAGCTCACGCTGACGAAGTCGCTCGACACGTTCGATCCTGTGGGCGAGATGACGGCAGCGGAGGCGATTGCCGACCCACAGGCACTCCGTATCAGGACTATCCTCAACGGTGAGGTGATGCAGGACGGCAGCACCGGGGACATGATCTTCTCTGTGGCGCAGCTGATTGCATACCTGAGCCGAACCGTGACTCTATGTCCTGGCGACCTGCTCGCGACGGGTACTCCTGCGGGCGTCGGAGTCGTGCGTGACCCGCCCGTGTTCCTGACAGACGGCGATGAGGTGACCGTCGAGATCGAGGGGCTTGTCCCGCTGACCAATCCCGTGCGCGCTGCAAAACTGTGAGGCCGCAGCCCGGTGCGGCTTGGGGGCGGCGAAGATCTGCAGCTCCCCTTGTCGTGGGCCACAGGATCGCTCCAATGATTTTGGATCGGCCGCTGTTGCGAGGGGCGCCCGCGGCTGGGAGGATGCTCGGTGAGGGGTCTCCGACCGATGCCATCGACTCTGCGAGGGAGGAAACATGGGACTCGACAATCCTCTGCACATCGCGATGCTCCTGCTGATCGTCCTGCTCGTGTTCGGCGCGAAGCGGCTTCCTGAGCTCGGGCGTTCGCTTGGCAGCGGGATGCGCGAGTTCAAGCAGTCAGTGACAGGAGAAAGCCAGCAGATGGCGATCGTGCCGGCGAGCCAGCAGACCGCGCTCGCGGCGGCGAGCAAGCCCGAGGCCGAGCCTGTCCTACGCCCGTCGACGGGGCAGGCTGCACGCGATTCGGAGCTTCCCGACGCAAGCTGACCGAGGCTCGCGGTGCATCTCTGCTGGCCTCGGCACGCCGGAGCGCGGACCTGGAGCTCCGCTCGCGGCGGTGCTCAGCTGGTCAGCCCGCAGTCGATCAGCAGCGCAGGCAGCTCAGAGAGCGAGCTGATCGTCGATGCGCACGAGCTCGCAGGTGCGCGAGAGCTCGCAGGTGCGCGAGAGCTCGCTGGTGCGCGAGAGCTCGCAGGGACGGCGGGCGTCTCGTTCGCGCTCAGCAGCACCGGCTTGATGCCGGCGGCGCAAGCGCCCTGAACGTCGAGCGCCACGGAGTCGCCGACGTGCACGGCTTGCGAGGCCTCCACGCGGGCGAGCGCGAGCGCATGCCTGAAGATCGCTGGATCCGGCTTCGCGGACCCAACTGCCGCGGAGGCGACGACCCCGTCGACCTTCGCGAGCAGCTGCGCCTGCTCGAGCGCCTCTTTGAGGCTGATGTCCCAGTTGCTGACGACGATCAGCCGCATGCCAGCGGCCTTCAGGGAGCAGAGCGCCTCCGCTGCGCCTGGCGCTGCGACGAATCGCAGCGAGGCGAGCATCATCTCGCGCACCGACTGAACCGTGGTCCTGCGGCGCGCAGCCTCTGGCAGCGCTGCGCGCAGGAGGGCGGCGCAGCGAGTCCGAAGCAGCAGCAGGGAAGCGGCGTCGTGACCTTCGAGGTGGTGTGCTCTGTAGTGGGAGATCTCAGCGGAAAACGCCTGCGCTGCCTGCTGCGGCGTGACAATGATGCCGCGCTGCGCCAGTTGAGCTGACAGCAGCGGGCCAGGTGGCTCGATGTGGATGAGAGTGCCCATTGCGTCGAGCAGGACCGCACGCGGTCTCATGCGCTCTGTGCGGATGGCCGCATGGGCAGGCGCTCGTCCTGGGGAACGCTTTGAGAGCCTCGCGCCCGCACCCGCCGTCTCGCTCGCTGGGGCGCGCGCAGCCGCTCGCCCTGTCCTCCTCGACCTGTGAAGCCCCTCGACTGGCCTGCCGCCGATCTCTGCCCGCGCGCGGTGGCCTCGGGCGCCTCGTCGACCCCGGCGCGGGGGTTGAACTGGCCTGCCGCAGATCGCTGCGCGCACACGAAAGCGCCCGTCGCGATCATCGACGGTCCGCCGCGATCGCCTCCTCATAGGCGGCGAGGTCGCTCTCCGAGAAGAGGCAGAACCGCACGAGCTCGATCTGAGGCATCGACCTGAGAGCCTGACCCACGGTCCTCGTTGCGATGAGCGCCGCCTCTGTGACCGGATATCCGAAGATGCCGGTCGAGATGCTTGGGAACGCGACCGAGCGGCATCCGATCTGCTCGGCGAGCTCCAGCGCGCTGCGGTAAGCGCTTGCGAGCAGCCGAGGCTCATCGGCCTTGCCGCCGCGCCACGCAGGGCCGACCGCGTGGATGACGTGGGAGCAGCGAAGCTCACCAGCTGAAGTGAGCCCGCAGCCGCCAACGGGTACGAACGGGTGCTCTTCAGATTCGCGGATGAAGAGAGGTCCCGCTGCGCGCGCGATCGCGAGCGCGACCCCGCCCCCGTGGGCGAGGTGGGAGTTCGCTGCGTTTACGATGGCGTCTGTGTCCTGCCGCGTGATGTCCGCGAGCAGGATCTCGATCCTCGAGTCGAAGTTGGTCGAATGCCCCGCCATCGTCGCCTGAGCGTAACCTCTTTCTCGCTTTGCCCGAGGACCCCTTCGACGCAGCGGCCCACAACGAGGCGGTGGCGGGGCACAGCGCTTCGTCGAAGCGTCCGCTTCCGTTACGGTGCTCACTATGACATCAAGCGCGCCTCCCGACCATCAAGATCGAGCCCTCAACCGTCGACTTCAAGGCCTGTGTGCGATCGTGACCGGAGCCGGCTCCGGCATCGGGCGCGCAGCGGCGCAGCGCTTCGCCGCTGAGGGCGCACTCGTCGTCGTCGCCGATCGCGACCTCCAAGCGGCGCAGCGCACGCGTGAAGCGATCACCTCCGGTGGTGGGGAGGCTCACGAGGTGCAGGCCGATGTGACAGACGAGCGGGACACGGAGCGCATGGTTGCCCGCTGCCTCGACAGTGCGGGACGTGTCGATGTGCTGTACGCAAATGCGGGTATCGACGGCGCGGGGAGCGCTCATGAGCTCGACCGTCACCGCTGGCAGCAGGTCATCGATGTCAACCTCACCGGTGTCTGGCTGTCGATGAAGGCTGTGCTCCCGACGATGATCTCTGTCGGCAGCGGCTCGATCATCACCCAATCGAGCACCGCGGGGCTCGTCGGAGTTCCTGGGCTGGCGGCGTATTCGGCCGCGAAGGGCGGCGTTGTTGCGCTCACGAGGCAGGTCGCCGTCGAGTACGGAGCAAGCGGAGTGAGGGCGAACACCATCTGCCCAGGCACAGTCTGGACCCCCCTTGTCACCCGCACCTATCGGGAGCGCGGTGGCGAGAGCAGCTTCGGCAGCGAGTCCGATTTCATGCGTCTTGCCACCCGCGGCTATCCGCTGAGCCGGCTCGGCACAGTCGAGGAGGTGGCGGCGCTCGCGGCGTTCCTAGCCTCGCCAGATGCAGCTTGGATAACGGGGGCCGTGTTCGCGGTGGACGGTGGTTACACCGCGCGGTAGACCTGCCGTTCTACCGAGCGTTTGCTCGGTACCGACGTGATTCCCCATTGCTATGGTGGCCCCATCGCAGGGCGGCTGGTGAGTCGCTTCGAAAGGGGAACCGAGATGAGAATATGTGGAAGCCGGCGACGCCGGCTGAATAATCTGCTGTCTGTCGTCGCCTGTGCGGCCAGCGCGTCGATCATCGCGGCGTGCGGAAGCTCGACGCCCGCTTCTCGCCACGCAGCGGCGTCGAGTGTCGAGAGCACGTCCGCCACCTCACAGGTGGCTTCAGCGACCTCGGCGACTTCTACGCGTGCAGCCTCGAGTTGCGAAAGTGAAGCAAAGAGCGCGCTGGCGAGCCTGAATGCCCCCATGAGCCTCGTCGTGCCGGCGTCTGCAGTAGACATGGCGGCAAACAAGGGCAAGGCGGTGTGGTTCATCTCTCCCACCCAAACGGCTGGCTATGTACGCCGCGTGTCCGAATACTTTGCAGCCGCTGCGAGGGCCGCCGGGATGACGCCGACCGTCTTTGACGGCAAGGATGAACCAGAACGGTTCAACGAGGGCATCGACGAGGCGGTGGCCGCGAAAGCGGCAGGGATAGTGATGTGGGCCATACCGCCAGAAGCTGTGCCAAACGCGCTGGCGCAGGCAAAGGCGGCGCACATACCTGTAATCGCCGCGGCCACCGGGGTGCCCAACCCTACGAACGGGACGGTCGCAGAGACGATCTCGGTGAATCTGGAACAGGAGGGCGCTGCGCTCGCGGAGGTCGCGGCGGCCGCGCTCGGATGCAAGGTCGATGCTGCGATCACGCTCGACACGAGCCAGAAGGCGTTGACGAGTGAGGCCGCCGCTGCGAAGGCGGAGCTTGCGAAGCTCTGCCCCTCCACATGCAAGTCGCAGGAACAGACGATGAGCCTTGCGACGATGGCGACAGCGCTCGGTCCCGCGACCCAGACGCTGCTGCAGCGCGAACCTGGTCTGAACGCACTGCTCGTCACGTTCGACACAGCGGCGTTCTATATGGCGCCGGCGATCGCGCAGACCGGGCACCACGTCCTGCTCGTCTCCACTGATGGTTTGCCGGAAAACCTCGACCTCATACGAGAAGGCAAGCAGGCGGCGGACATCTCATACCCGCCGGCGCAGTACGCGGGCTGGCTGATGCTCGACCAACTGGGCCGGGCGATTCTGAAAGCGCCGCTGACCAACCCGGAACTTCCGATGCACATATTCGACAAGGAAAACCTGCCGTCGAGCAACGCGTTCAGCGCGCTTTGGCCGAAGATGACTGGCTACGAGGCCGCGTTTGAGGCTGAGTGGAAATCCTGAGGGCACGCCGGCGTTGGCGCTCGGCGACATCCGGAAGCGTTTCGGCCCGGTGTGTGCCCTCGATGGCGTCAGCCTCACGGTGGCGCCTGGGGAGGTGCATGGACTGATCGGGGCGAACGGCTCAGGTAAGTCGACGCTCGTGAAGACGCTTGCCGGCTACCACACGCCCGATCGCGGCTGGCTGCGAATCTGGGGGCGGCAGGTGCCGCTGCCCCTCGGAGATGGCAGACGCTTTGGCGTCTGCACCGTCCATCAGGATCTGGGCCTTGCCGAGAATCTGTCAGTTCTCGAGAACGTGATAGGGACGAGCGGCTTTGGCGCACGGCCTGCTCGCCCGATCCGATGGCGGGCGCGGCGGGGGGAGGTGCTGGCGATGCTCGAGCGTTTGGGCCTCACGATCGACCCTGACGCCGAGGTGGGCACGCTCAGCCGCGGAACCAGGACTCTCGTCGCGGTGGCGCGGTCTGTGTGGGAGCTGGATCACATGGGGCGCAGGCCGCTGCTCGTCGCAGACGAGCCGACCGCAGCGCTGAGCGGGAGCGAGGCGTCGGCTCTGTGGGAGCTGCTGCGCAGGGTGACGAGCATTGGGGGCGCAGCGCTGTTCGTCAGTCATCATCTCGAGGAGGTGCGCGCGAGATGCGATCGCGTGACGGTGCTTCGCGACGGGCGCGTCGCGCTGCACGCGAGCTGCCAACAGGCAACCGTGGAGGATCTCGTAGAGGCGATGCTCGGCGGAGCGCCGGAGGTGGAGCGCGGGGCGCCTGGGGCGACGCCTGCAGTGGCAGCGAGACGCGTGCTCGACGTTGTCGACGTGGTGGACGAGGTGCTCAATGGAGTCAGCTTCAGCGTGACGCAGGGCGAAGTGGTCGGGTTGACCGGCCTGCTCGGGATGGGTCAGGAGCGTGTGCCTGCCCTGCTGGCAGGCACCGTCAAGCGGCGAGGCGGTCGCGTCTACGTGGACGGTGCAGAGGTTCCCGGGGGGGACACAGCGTGCTCTGCTGCGAGCGGAATCGTCGCGGTGCCGGCGGAGCGTCAACGCGAGGGCCTTTGGCTGGACGCAACCGTATCCGAAAATCTTGCTGTCGTCGACTCCCGCCGCTTCTGGCGGGCGGGGCGCTATCGCCACTCGAGTGAGCGCGCGAGAGCACGCGATCTCATCAAGGCGTTCGACGTGCGGCCACGCGAGCCTGAGCGGCTCGTTCGAGAGCTGAGCGGCGGCAATCAGCAGAAGGTCCTGTTGGCGAAGTGGCTGCAGCTCGAGCCGAGAGTGATTGCGCTGCATGAGCCGACGCAGGGCGTGGACATCGCCGCAAAGCGTGAGATCCACCGCATTCTGAGACGGTTCGCCGTGGACCGTCGCGCAGCGGTCGTGATCGTGTGCTCAGACCACGAGGAGCTCGCGGAGCACTGCGATCGCGTCCTTGTGCTCAGGGCAGGCAGGGTGCGGGGAGAGCTCGCCTCCCATGAGCTCTCGCCACACTCGATCCTCGAACTGACCACGAAGCTGTGAGCTCGCAGGCCACCCCAGCCCAGCTCGGCGGCCGACGGCACGCTCGCGCTCTGAATCCGCGCACTCTGCTCGAGCGGTTCGGCCTCGTGATCGTGCTGCTCGCGATGATCGCGCTGTTCAGCGCCCTGCTGCCCGGAAGGTTTCCAACCACCACGAACCTCACCATCACTCTCTCCGGTCAGGTCTCGATCCTGATGTTGGCGCTTGCCGTGACCTTGCCGCTGAGAGCAGGCGACTTCGACCTGTCTGTGAGCTCCGTGATGATCGCCTCCGCCTCCACGGTCGCGCTGCTGACGAGCCAGGAGCACTTCACCGTCCTGCCGGCGGTCCTGATCGCCGTGGCACTCGCCGCTCTCGTAGGTCTCATCAATGCCGCCTTCGTCGTCGGACTCGGCATCGACGCGTTCATAGTGACCCTCGGCACGATGACATGGCTTGGCGGCGTGACGATCGCAGTCACAGGTGGTCAAGACATAACCGGCATCCCCCACGTACTCGGAACGATCGCGAACACAAACCTGGTGGGGACCGTTCCAACGCGCGTCTTCTACGGCTGGGCGCTTGCCCTCATCCTCTGGTACGTCTATGAGCTCACGCCGTTCGGGCGACGGCTGCTCTTCGTTGGGGGCAACCGCGAGGCCGCTCAGCTCTCACGGCTCCGAGTGGGCCGGATCCGCACCGCGGCCTTCGTCGCATCCAGCGTGATCGCAGCATCGGCTGGCGTCGTCCTGCTCGGCGCGCTGGGTGCTGTCGATCCGACATCCTCCGGTGCCTACCTGCTCCAGCCATATGCAGCCGCGTTCCTTGGAACGACGGTGATTCAGTTCCGCCGGTTCAACGTGCTCGGCACCGTCGTCGGGGTCTATCTGCTCGCCGTCGGAGTCTCGGGCCTACAGCTGCTCGGGGTGGCCTCGTGGGTATCAGAAGTCTTCAACGGGGTCGTTCTCGTCGCAGCGGTCGCCATTGCGACGGTGCTGCGCAAGAGCTCCCTGATCACGGGTCTCGCGCTGTTCCGCCCGCGCGAGCGAGCGCGCCTGCTCGCGCCATCCGAAAGCGCCGCCGTGCCGGGGTCAACCACACAGAAGGAGGTACCAGCGAGTGCACGGGATGAGTGATTACCGCCGATCCCTCGTCGGCGTTCGCCTTCCTGAAGGCAGGTTCACAGTCGAGGAGAGCCTTCACCGCATGTTCTGCGAGGCTGTGTTCGCCTCCGGATGGGAGAGCGAGTACGCGCATCCGCTCTTCCTCTATCTCGCCGCTCACTGTGGCAAGGGAATGTCGCTCAGCGCCTTCTTCAAGCTGCTCGGTACCGAGCTCGAGGCTGGCGTGACATTCGGAGAGGGCGCCCTCGAGTTCCATCAGGCGGTGCGGATCGGCGCGGAATACCGTGTGCACACCACGATCGCTGATGTCGTCACGAAGGTGGGCCGACGCCGGGGAGCTTTCGACGTCGTGACCTGCGACAGCGACGTGCTCGACCTCGAAGGACAGCTCGTCGGAACCTCACGAGAGGCATACATCGTACCGGCAGCGGAAGGGAGCTCAAGTGCAGACTGCAGGAAGTGACATCGCGCCGGGCACGGCGCTGCCACGCGCAACAATCACCGACATCACAAGAGAGAGGATGATCGCGGTGATGCAGGTCATGGGGGACGAAAACCCAATACATGACGACGAAGCTCTCGCGACCGCGCTCGGGTTCCGCGGCATCGTCAACCAAGGGCCCGCAAACCTCGCGTACGTCGCGAACGTACTTCTGGACTGGTGCGGCAACGCAACAGCGATACGCAGCATGCGCTTTCGGTTCCTCGACAACGTAGTGCCAGGGGATGAGCTCGAGGTGAGGGCGAAGGTTACTGCTGTGGCGCAAGAGGAGGTCGAATGCGCGTTCGAGCTCGCATCAGAGCAGCGACTTCATGTGACGGGCACGAGCCGACTCATCCGCGACGATGTCTGAGCCGCTCGTCGCCCTGCCTGCGCTGATCGCGCAGCGTGCCCGCGAGTGCCCAGGCAGGCCGTTTCTGCAGCACGTTGGAGGTGAGAGCCTCACCTTTGGCGATGTCCAGGCGCGGGCGCTGGTCTGGGCGAGGCGGCTGCGGGGGCTTGGTGTCAAAGATGGTGACCGTGTGGTCGTGATGCTGCCCGCCTCTTTTGAGGCGGTGACCGTCTGGCTCGGGATCGGATGGCTGAAAGCCGTGGAGGTGCCAGTACACACCGAGTTTCGAGGCAGGATGCTGCAGTATGCAATCAGCACCGTCGCCCCTGTGGCGATGGTGGTGCATGCGAGCTTTCGAGATCGAGTCGAGGAGGTGGAGGATCAGCTGCCAAGCGGTTTGCAGCTGGCTCTTGTCGGGGAGCCGGAGCGCAGTCTGCAGGCAGAGGATGCCGAGAGAGAGGGCTCGGGGGAGCTGCAGCTCGCTCCTCCGCAGCCACACGAGCTCTCCGGCATCCTCTACACGTCTGGGACCACTGGGCCATCGAAGGGAGTGATGATCACGTGGGCGCATGCGCAGGCGATGTCCGAAGGATGCGTCCCCCTCGAGCCCTTGGGCAGCGATGACGCCTGGTACTCGCCCTATCCGCTTTTCCACGCAAGCGGCAAGATCCCCGTATATTCGATGGCGCTGCTCGGTGGGCGGGTCGTGATTCGGGAGCGATTCGACGGTACTGCCTTCTGGGGAGACATTGAGCACTTCAGATGCACGATCACGATGATGATCGGAGCCACCGCCGGCTACATCGCCGCACGGCGCGTCGCTGAGAAAGTCACGGACTCGCCGTTGCGCTTCGTGCTCGTGTCTCCGCCGCCCGCCGATCCGCCGGCATTCGAGCGGGAGTTCGGCGTGAGGATCTGCAGCACGTTCAACATGACCGAGATCTCGGCACCGATCAGCTCAGAGTGGCGGCCGATGCGAAACCGAACGTGTGGTCGGGTTCGCGCAGGCTACGAGTGCAGAATAGTGAACGAGCTGGACGAAGAGCTGCCGGACGGCACGCCGGGCGAGCTGATCGTGCGCTCTGAGGCGCCATGGAGGCTCACGCTCGGTTACTGGAACATGCCGGAGAAGACGGTGGAGGCCTGGCGCAACGGCTGGTTTCACACGGGCGATGTCTGTGTGAAAACGAGCGACGGTGAGTTCTTCTTCGTCGACCGTCTGAAGGATGCGATCAGGAGGCGCGGCGAGAACATCTCCTCCATGGAGGTGGAGGCTGTGGTGATCGAGTACGAGGATGTCCAGGAGTGCGCGGCCTTCGGCGTGCCGGCGGACGACGGTGAGGAAGAGGTGAAGATTGCGGTGGTCGCAGCGGATCCTGACAGCTTCGATCCCGCGAGGCTGATCGAGTTCCTTGCGCCTCGGCTGCCGCGATTCATGGTTCCCCGCTACGTCGAGGTGGTCGAGAGTCTGCCGCGGACCGCGACGGAGAAGGTCCAGAAGGACGCTCTGCGGGCGGCAGGAGTGACCGCGAGCACCTGGGACCGTCGCGCGGCGGGCGTGGAGGTCGCGCGGTGAGCGCTGCGATCGAAGACAGGCTTGCGATCACGGACCTTCTGCACCGGTGCGCCGGCGCTCTCGACGCCAGCGACTGGGCCGGGCTCGAGGCGCTCTTCACGAGCGACGCGGAGGCGGATTTCGGGGCGTTCGGAGGCGTGAGGCAGGGCTCGCGGGAGATCGCACGGTTCTGCGCCCGAGCGCTCGGTCGCTTCGATGTCGTGCAGCACATCATCGGCAACGTTCTCGTCAGGGCGGATGGCACGAGCGCGTGCTCGTCGTGCTCGGTGCTCGCGGTGCACGTCTCACAGAGCCTTCCTGCGCCATTCACGGTGGGTGGCGTATACGAGGACTCGTTGCGCAGGGCGGAGGACGCGCGATGGCGGATCGCCAGGCGCGTGCTCGTCATACGATGGTGCAATGGCGCGCCGGAGGGCCTTCGTGCGAGTTGACGCGACGCTTGGCGGAGAGCGACGCAATCGCCCGCGCCGCGAGCGAGAGGTGCTGCGCGCTGCGGCTGAGGTCTTCTGCCGGCGGGGATATGGCGCGGCGACGGTGCGAGAAGTCGCGGATGCGCTCGGCATCAGCATCAGCAGCCTCTACCACTACATCGGTGGAAAGGAGGATCTGCTCGTCTCCATCCTCGCGGATGTGCATGACGCCGTCGAGCACATACTCGACGAGGTCGTCTCCGCCGAGGGTCTGAGCGCCCTCGAGCGTCTCGTGCGCTACGTGGACAGCGTGCTTGCCTACAGCTTCGAGAACGTCGAGCTTCTCACTGTCTACCACGAGGAGATGGATCATCTGCGTGGACCTCGGCGGGACGAAGTGCGCGCCCGGCGGCGTGAGCACGACTACGTCGTGACGCGGTTGATCCGCGACGCCCAAGGAGAGGGAGCGATCGCGAGCGATCTGGACGCGCACATGCTCGGCAACTGCCTGTTCGTGATCGTCGCCTCGAGCTACCGGTGGTTCCCACGCACCCGGCGCATTCCACGCGAACGGATGACCGCCTGTGCGGCGGAGTTCGTTCTGCGAGGGATGATCGGTCGCCTCCCTGACGGGGTGCGCGTCAGTGCCTGAGCCGCTCGAGATCGAGCTGCTCGACCTGATGCACCTCGGGCGAGAGTCGGTCCTCGCGGGCTATCTGCTGCGAACCGCGCATGGACTGATCCTCGTGGACTGCGGGCCCTCAGCCTGCTTGGAGCGTCTCGAGGGCGAGCTCTCGGCACGCGGTGTTGGGATTGTGGACCTCGACTGGCTGATGATCACCCACGTGCACCTCGATCACTGTGGCGCAGCTGGGCAGCTCGTTGCACGCAATCGGTCTCTGAAGGTGTGCGTGAGCGCGATCGGCGCACCCCACCTCGTCGATCCGAGCCGTTTGGAGCGCAGCGCGCGCAGGCTGTTCGGGGAGAGGTTCGATCTGCTCGCCGGAGAGATGGCCCCGGTGCCGAGCGGGAGCATCACGCTCGCGGAGGGGACCGTCGCCGGCCTCGAATGCTTTCCGACGCCTGGCCACGCGAAGCACCACGTCAGCTTCATCGCGGCGGATCGCACCTGCTTCCCGGGAGACGTGGTTGGCATGCGGCTGCCCCCATCTCTCTACGTCGCCCCTGGCACCCCACCGCCGGACATCGACCTCGACGCCTACGCGACGTCGCTCACGGCGATCTCCGCGCGCAGTCCTTCACGCCTCTGTCTGCCGCATTTCGGGGTCGTCACCGATCCGTCAGAGCACATAGAGCTGATGAGCAGCGCGCTGGAGCGGTGGTCAGGGTGGGTGAGGGATGGCGTCGGCGAGCAGGAGTTCATTCGACGTGGGCAGGCGGAGCTCGCCTGCTTTGAGCCGGAGGTGATCGAGGCGATTGAAGTGAACACGCCGTTCAGCTCCTCATATGCGGGGCTCGCTCGCTGCTGGGCGAAGGCTCGCAGCGTCATCTCCTGAGGCGTTCGAGATCCGCTGGGGCGTTCGAGGCGCTGCACGAGACGCTGCCGCCGACACTGCGCCCCAGTCATCACATCACCCCCGCGTCCTGGAGCGCCTGCGAGGCTTGCGCGAGGAGCGCGACGTGCTCCTGCGGGGCTCGAAGGCCAAGCCCCATCGTGCTGAGGCAGAGGTGGCTCGCCTCGAGCTGCCGCCACTGAAGGGCCTGCTGAACGACACTTCCCGGGTCGCTTGGGTGAAGCGTGATCCTCCCCTCGATGCCGATGCTCTTGGGATCGCGGCCTGCGGCCTTCGCGCCCTGATGCAGGTGCGCGAGCGAGCGCTGCAGCTCTGGACCAGGCGGCATGCGCGGAAACCAGCCATCCGCAATCGAGCCTGCGCGCCGCAGCGCAGGCTCGCTCATCGCCCCAAACCAGATCGGTATCGGGCGTTGGATCGGGGCCGGACAGATGCCCGCGCCGCTCACCTGCTCGAATCTGCCCTGAAAGGTGACGCTCCGCTGGGTCCACAGCGCCCGCATCAACTCGACCTGCTCGCTGATCCTTGCGCCCCGATTCGAGAAGCTCTTGCCAAGGGCCTGATACTCGACGGGGTTCCAACCGAGGCCGACGCCGAGGCGCAGATGCCCGCCGCACAGGAGGTCGACCTCTGCAGCCTGCTTTGCGAGCAGCGCGCTCTGGCGCTGGGGCAGGATGATGATGCCGCTGACGAGCTCCAGATTCGTGAGCGCTGAGAGAAAGCCGAAGAGGACGAGCGGCTCGTGAAAGGTCGTGTCGATGTCGTAGGGCCCGCGCCAGGGGCTGTGCACCTGAGGGTCTGCACCGAGGACGTGGTCATAGGCGAGGATGTGCTTGAAGCCGAGCTCTTGCACGGCGAACGCGTACTCTTCGATCGCGCTCCGGTCAGCGCCGATCTCCGTCTGCGGGAAGACGACGCCCACCCTGACAGCGCCTGGGTTGGATGTGTGCCGGATCTCGGCCACTGTCACCCCCTGGCCGTCACTGCCGGGCTCCTGCGGACCGGGCGAGCCTGCCCGAGCGTCGTTGGAGGAAGCTCCTGATCGGAGGGATCGCGGCCTCAGGCTGGTCGACGAGGAAGAGGTGGCCCGCGCCCTCCAGCACGTGAAGTCGACCGTGAGGGATCATCTGGGCCATCCTGCGGGCGTTGAAGAGCGGTGCGACGGGGTCGTCGTCGCCGTGCAGCACGAGCGCAGGCTGGGAGAGGCGGTGCAGCCAGGGCTGGCTGCTCCAGCCCGTGATCGCATAGAGCTGGTAGGCGTAGCCGATGATGCTTGGCGGCCTCTGAAGGCGCTGGTGCAGCCCTCTGTGGAGGACCTCCCTGTCTTTCGCTGTGCGCCCGCCGACGATGTGCGGGATCATCAGCGCCCCAAGCGTCTCGTTGTAGTAGCGCGCCGGCGAGAGCATCATCGCGGCGACGATCGGGTTCGGCGGCAGCGACGGGATGCCTGGGGTCGTCGCACAGAGGATGAGGGACCTGACCGACTTGGGGAAGCGATGAGCGAGCTCCTGGGCGACTGCGCCGCCGAAGGAGTAGCCGAGCACGTCGATGCCTCCCCTAGGGGCCTCGACGAGGCCCTTCTGGCGAAGGCTGATCAGAAGCTTCGCGACGAGTGCGGCGAGCCCGCGCATTCGCGGCGGCAGCGTCGGCGCCGGCGAGCGGCCGCATCCTGGCAGGTCGAAGGCGACGAGCTGGCGCTGAGGCATTGCGTCGATCAGCGGCCGCCACATCTCGACGGAGGCGCCTATCCCGTTTATGAGCAGCAGAGGCGGGCCCTGCCCACTGATCTGGACCCTGAGGCGCTGACCGTCGATCGGGATGAACCGATCCCGTCCGCCGCTCATCTCTGAGACCCCGATCTCGTTGGTCTCGATGCCTGCGACCCCGGCCCTCGCGACCCCGGCCCTCGCGACCTCGAGCCTTGCGGCCCTGACCCTTGCGGTCCTGACCCTTGCGGTCCTGACCCTTGCGGCCCTGACCCTCGCTGCTCCGTGTTGGGCAGGCGCCGCTTCGCGAAGGCGACGAACCACTCGATGGCCTCTGGCCTGTCGACGGAGCCTGCGACGAGCGCTCTCTCTGGCGGCTCACCGCTCAGGATCCTCTTGATCGGCACCTCCACCTTCTTGCCAGTCAGCGTTCTCGGGATGAAGGGCGCATGCACGATCTCGTCAGGCACGTGCCTCGGCGAGAGCTTCGCGCGCAGCAGCGCAGATATCGTCGTTCGCAGCTGGTCATCGAGGCTCACTCCCTCCTTCGTCGTGAGAAAGAGAGGCATGTAGTACTCGCCGTCAGGCAGCTCGACGCCCACGACGAGGCTGTCCTGCACCCCGTCGATCGTCTCGACGACCGCATAGATCTCTGCGGAGCCGATCCTCACCCCAGCCCTGTTCAGCGTCGCGTCTGAGCGTCCAGACGGGATGATGCTGCCCCGGTCGGTGATCGTGATCCAGTCGCCTTGACGCCAGACGGAGGGGAACATGCTGAAGTAGGTGTCGCGGTACCGGGAGCCGTCCTCATCCCCCCAAAGCGCGATCGGCATCGAGGGCATCGGCTGCTCGATGACGAACTCGCCGACCTCTCCGATTCTCTCCTCGCCCTGCTCACCGTAGGCGTGCGCATCGACGCCGAGCCAGCGCGCTGATATCTCCCCCTCCCAGACGGGCAGCAGCGGGCTGCCGCCGAAGAAGGCGGTGCAGACATCCGTGCCCCCAAGGATCGAATCGATCCGCACTGCCTCCTCGAGCTCTCGCGCAAGCCACTGCCATCCGCTTGGCGGCAGCGGCGATCCCGTTGGGATGAGAATGCGAAGGCTTCGGTGTGCCGGCAGCGTCAGGCCCGCCTTCTGAGATCCAGAGACATAGGCGGAGCCGAGGCCGAGGACGCTCGCCTCAGTCTGGGAGGCGAGCCGCCACAGAGCACCTGCATCTGGATGCGTTGGGCTTCCGTTGTAGAGCACGATGCTCGCGCCGTGAAGGAGGCCGCCTACGAGGTAGTTCCATGCCATCCAGCTCGTCGAGCTGTGGAAGAAGTAGCGGTCCTCGGGGCGCAGATCGAGGCAGAGCCCAAGCGCCTTCAGGTGCTCGAGCAGGATCCCCCCGTGACTGTGGAGGATGCCCTTTGGCAGGCCTGTCGTGCCTGATGAGAACAGGATCCAAAGGGGGTGCTGAAAGGGCAGGCGCTTGAAGCGCGGCTGCTTCGGCTCCCGTGTGATCTCTGCGAAGCGCAGTGCGGAAGGGGAGTGAAGGGCGCCCTCGCCACCTCCGAGCAGCTCAACGACGATCGTGGCCTGAATCGAGGGCACCGCCCGCTCGATCTCGGCGAGGACGGTCCTGCGGTCGTGGCTGCGCCCGGCGTAGAGGTAGCCGTCGACGCCGATGAGCACCTTTGGCTCTATCTGGGCGAAGCGGTCGATGACGCTCTGGGGCCCGAAGTCTGGCGCGCATGAGCTCCAAATCGCGCCGATGCTCGCAGTCGCGAGCAGTGCGATCACTGCCTCAGGGATGTTGGGGAGGTAGCCGGCGACACGGTCGCCGGCTTGGACGCCGAGATCGGTGAGTGCGGCGGCAAGCGCGCCGACGTCTCCTTCGAGGCTCTCGATCGAGATCGCGACTGGCTGCGCGCTCTCATCGAGCGCGATGATCGCCGGCGCGTCCCTGTGCGCGCGGCTGAGAATCTCCTCCGCGTAGTTGCACTCCCCTCCGGGGAACCACCTGCACTGCGGCATCTGCCCTTCAAGGACAGCAGAGTGGGGCTCGTGGAGGTCGAGGGCGTAGAAGCGGCGCACCGATTCCCAGAAGTCGGCGAGGCGGGTGATCGAGAACTCGCGCAGCTGCTCCCACCTCGAGAGCTCGACACCGACCTCGGAGGAGAGGAATGCTGCGAACCTCGCAAGATTCGCGCGATCGTGGTCCGCTGCTCCCGGTTGCCAGACGACCTTCGGCTCCCCCGCGTCTGAGCCGACCTTCGGCTCCTCCGATCCGCCGAGGACCTTCGGCTCCCCCGCTCCTCGCTGCTCATCACGACCGCGGAGGTCCCCGCGATCAGGCGCCATTGCTGCCTGAGCTCCGCACGCGGCCGTTGTCAGTCGGTGGCAGATCCCTCACGTACCTTCCTGGTGCCGGGTCGAGCTGTTTGTGGCGGCGGCTGCCAGGGCGGCTCGGTGCCGCCTTCAGGGTGCCGGAGCGGGGGGTGACCCAGTCGACCCAGTGCTCCCACCAGGTGCCTTTCGCAGGCTTCGCGTCGGCAAGCCACTGGTCTGGGTCTGGGCAGGGCTCAGGACCCGCGAAGTAGTGGGCCTTTGGGTTTCCAGGCGGGTTGACGAGACTTGCGATGTGGCCCGCGTTGCTGAGGATGAAAGTGCTGCGTCCGCCGAACAGCTGAGTGGACCGATAGCAGGCCTTCCACGGAGTGAGGTGATCGGAGATCGCGCCTGTGACGTAGGTGTCGACATTCACCCTCGAGAGGTCGACGGGCGAGCCGAGCACCTCGATCGAGCCTGGCACAGCGATCGCGTTGCGCCTGAAGATGTCGAGGAACTGGCTGTGCAGGCGCGCGGGCAGGTTCGTCGAGTCGGCGTTCCAGGCGAGGATGTCGAAGACTGGCGGGTCGTTTCCGAGCAGGTAGTTGTTCACCCAGTAGTTCCAGACGAGATCGTTTGGACGAAGGAGGCTGAACACTAGACCAAGGCTGCGTCCTGTCAGGATTCCATCTCTGTTCGACTTCACACGGGAGAGCGAGAGCACGGCGCCGGAGTCGAACGCTCCGAGCATCGCGGGGGAGTCGAAGTCGAGCAGGGTCACACCGAACGTCGCGCTGTTGATCCGCTCATCGCCCTCAACGGCGAGGTGGTTGAGGATGAGGCTCGTGAGGATCCCGCCTGCGCAGAAGGACAGCGCGTTCACGTCTTCGCTGCGAGAGATCTCTGCGACGACGTCGAGCGCCCTGAGCACCGCCTGCGCATATGTGTCGAGGTCGTAGTCGCGCTGCGGCGCCTGGGGGTTTCGCCAGCTGATGAGGAAGACAGACAGCCCCCTGCTGATCGCATATTCGACGAAGCTGCGTTTCGGTCGCAGGTCCATGAAGTAGAAGCGGCTTATCTGCGGCGGGATCAGGAGCACCGGTCGCGCGTGCACCTCAGGCGTGCTTGGCGAGTACTGCAGGATCTCGCACACCTCGTCCCTGTAGACGACCGCGCCTGGGGTGAGCGCCATGTCCTTGCCGACTGTGAGTGCGCTGCGGTCGACCTGGGAGGGCATGCCGCCGTTCTTCAGCACGTCGGTTGCGAGGTTCTTCGCGCCCCGAAGCAGGCTGACTCCCGCCGTCTCGAAGAGCCTCTTCAGTGCCTGTGGGTTGCCGATGAGGGTGTTCGTCGGCGCAAGGCCCGTCGTCAGCAGGAGCGTGAGGAACTTCGCGCGCTCAGCGTCGTGCCACTCGAGGTTCGCCGCCTCCACGAACGCTTCGAGCTCGGAGACCCACAGCAGGTACAGCTTCATCAGACGCCGGTAGCCAGGGTGCTCCTTCCACGTCGGATCCTGGAAGCGCCAGTCCTTCGGGTCCGGCTCGATGCTCGAGCGGCCCGCCGCGATGCGAGCGCACTCCGCTCCCGCGCGAACGCTGCGACGGAGCACGCCTCTGCTGCGCAGGACGGTCTTCAGCCCGGCCCCAAGCAGGTCGTCGATCCTCGGCATCCCGATCGGCTCGGTGGCCGAGAGCGCGTCGCCGAGAGACTCTGGCACCAACCCGTCAAAGGTCACAGCCATCGCTTCCCTCCTTGTTCCTCCTCCCCCGCGTCTCGGGGGATTGGCTCGATATTACCCGCAATTCCGACAGCTATAGACGTCAGTGTCCGGGCGTGACGGACCTCGTCAGCTCGTCTGGTCAGGCAGCCGGCGAGTGCCCAGGGGGACCGGCACGAGGCCCCTGCAAAGGACGGGGCGGCGCTCTGGCCTGTGGGCGACCGCAAAGTACGGCGCGCCGCTCGCGCGCACCGCAGGCGGTGCGCTAGCCTGCCGGCTGTGGACGAGTCGCTGCAGGCAGTGTCGGATGATCGGCCGCTCGTCGTGATCGCGCGAGTGCTGCTCGACTCGGGCCTGGCGCTGCTGAGCGAGCGCTGCGAGGTGCGATCAGGGGGGCTTCACGCGACGAGGGCGCAGATCCTCTCGCTCGTGCGTGGGGCTGCCGCGATCGTCAGCGACGCCTCTGTGTCGGTCGACGCGGAGCTGCTTGCTTCGTGCGGGCCGCAGCTGCAGATCGTCGCGAACTTCGCAGTCGGCTACGACAACGTCGATCTCGGGGCGTGCGCTGGGGCAGGGGTGCTCGTCACGAACACTCCTGGGGTGCTCTCGAGCGCGACCGCCGAACTCGCTGTCGCGTTGACGCTCGCGGCAGCCCGGGGCATCTTCGATGCCGCAGCCGACCTGCGGGCGGGCAGATGGCGCCACTGGGACCCGTCCGCCTACGCTGGCCCTCAGGTTGCCGGCTCTGTGCTCGGCGTCGTCGGCATGGGCCGCATAGGAACGGAGTACGCGCGGATGATGAAGGGGCTTGCCGTCAGGCAGATCCTGTACGCGAGCCGCTCAGCGAAGCCTGAGGTCGAGCGCGAGCTTCAGGCCTCACAGGTCGAGCTCGCTGAGCTGATGAGCGCCGCTGACATCGTCAGCCTGCACACGCCCGCGACGGCAGAGACACACCAGCTGATCGATGCGCAGATGCTGAGCCTGATGAAGCCGAGCGCGATTTTGATCAACACCTCGAGGGGATCGGTGCTCGACGAGCTCGCGCTTGCGGCGGCGCTTTCGGAGGGGCGAATCTGGGGCGCGGGACTCGACGTCTTCGAGCGGGAGCCAAGCGTGCCAGATGAGCTGCTGAGCGCGCCGCGCGCGGTGCTGCTGCCGCACATCGGCTCTGCGACGGCGCGCGCACGCAACGAGATGGCGGTGCTCGTTGCGCGCAACGTGCTGAGCGTGCTCGATGGCGGTGAGGCGCTGACGCCTGTGTGCTGAGCCCTGTGCGGCGAGGGGCTTGCGGTGAGCCCCGCGCGGTGGTGGGGGCGTTAGGGGGCGTGACCTCAGTCCTGCGGGCTCCTCCCCGCGGGACTCCGGGCGTCTCAGCGTGCGAAGGACCGCAGCTCGTCGACCAGGTGCAGGGTGTCTGGGCGATCATGCCGCCCCTCGCGCCGCTCCGCGGCGAGCACGGCGTTATGCAGGACCCAAGCGTCCGTGATCGGCCCGACGCCGCCGGGAACGGGCGATACGGCGCCCGCGACCTCGATCGCGCTATCGAAGTCCACGTCGCCAACGAGCCTCGTCGATCCGCGGGCGTCGCTGATCGCGTTGATGCCGATGTCGATCACGATGCTGCCTGGGCGCAGCATCTCTCCTGTGATCAACCTCGGCACGCCCGCCGCAACGATCAGTATGTCGGCGAGGCGGGTGTGCTCGTCCAGCCTGTCGGCGTCAGCGGTGTGCTTGTGAGCCGAGATCACGGTCGCGTTGCGAGCGAGCCCGAGGATCGCCGCCGGCTTGCCGACGTTGTTCGAGCGGCCCACGATGACGAGGTCGAGCCCGTCGTATGCGAGTGCCGGATTCATGCCCTGGTCGAGCATGTAGCGGTCAAGCATCAGGAACGCCGCCGCAGGCGTGGATGGCAGGAACCTGGGTGTGCCCAGCGCAAGCAGCCCAGCGTTCTCCGGATGCTGTGCCTCGACGTCCTTCTCCGGCGGGATCGCGCGCAGGACGCGGGTCTCCGGCAGGCTTGCTGGCAGAGGCCGCAGCACCAGCATGCCGGAGATCTCCGGATCGACATCGAGCTCGGCGATCTTGCCGACGACCTGGCCGAGGCTCGCATCGGCGGGCAGGTGCTCGACTCGTGAGGCGACGCCGGCTTCGCGCGCTCCCCGGTCTATCCGCCGCTGATAGATCGAGGCCGTCACATCGTCGCCCACGAGCAGGGTTGCGATCCCGGCGCCATGCTCCACGGCGCCTGCTCTGGCTGTGACGGCTCCCATCAGCTCTCGCGCGTATGCACGGCCATCGAGCGTGACGCCCGCGCTCACTGCTTCGTCGCCTGCGGGGAAGCTGAGCACATCATCCTCGTTCTCGCTTGCGTTCGGAGATCTCCGCGGCCTTCAGCGTGTTGAGCAGGAGACAGGCGATCGTCATCGGCCCCACCCCTCCAGGCACCGGCGTGCTCGCGCTGGCAAGTGGTCTCACGGCCGCGAAGTCGAGGGCCTCGTTTGGGCCCTCGTGTGTCCGTACTGCCCCGATGTCGATCACCACTGTGCCCGGGCTAACATGTGCTGCGCCGATTGCGCTCGGGGTTCCCGCGGCGATGACGAGGATCTGGGCGTGACGGCATATCTCCTTCAGGAAGCGCGTCTTCGCGTCGCAGATTGTGACGGTCGCCTCGCGCGCCAGCAGCATCGCTGCGAGCGGCTTGGCGATCAGGTTCGAGCGTCCGATGATGACGACATGCCGGCTGGCGAGCGGCACCCGCGAGCGCTCGAGCAACTCGATCACCCCGAGGGGCGTGCAGGGCGGCAGGCCATCGTCGCCTCGCCACAGCGCGCCTGTGTTCGTCGTCGTCAGGCCGTCGACATCCTTCTCGGGAGCGATCAGGTTCGTCAGTGCGAGCGGGTCGAGGCCGGTGGGAAGCGGCAGCTGGAGCAGGATGCCATCGACTGTCGTGTTCCCGTTCAGCGAGCGGATCACCTGTTCGAGCTCGGCAGCGCTCGTGTCTGCGGCAAGGCGGTGGTCGAATGAGAGGATGCCGACCTCCGTGCAGGCGTGGTGCTTGGCGTCTACGTAGGCCTGGATACTCGGGTCCTGGCCGACGAGGACGGTTGCGAGCACTGGCGCGCGCCGTCCAGCCAGTGCGCGTTCCCTCACGCGCGTTGCCGCAAGCGCCCGCAGCTGGGCGGAGATCGTGATGCCGTCGAGTGGCGCTCCGCGCTGCGCGCCTACTCTGCCTGGGACCCGGTGAACGTCCGCGAGTCCCACTGGCCCCTAGAACACGATCGTCGTGTTGCCGTTTACGAGTACGCGGTCTTCGCAGTGCCAGTTCACCGCTCGCGCGAACACGGCGCGCTCGATGTCGGCTCCAAGCGTGGCGAGCTCCGCTGCGCTGTGGTGGTGCGACACGCGAATCACATCTTGCTCGATGATCGGACCGGCGTCGAGCTCCTCGGTCACGTAGTGGGCGGTCGCACCGATCAGCTTCACGCCACGCTCCTTCGCGCGCTCATATGGGTTCGCGCCCGCGAAGGCGGGCAGGAAGCTGTGGTGGATGTTGATCACGGGGACGCCGACGCGGTCGAGGAACTCGCCGGTGAGGATCTGCATGTAGCGCGCGAGCACGACGAGGTCGACTCTGCCGTCGAGGAGCCTCAGCATCTCCCGCTCGGCCGCATTCTTTGCGTCCTTTGTGACAGGCACGTGCTCGTAGGGGACTCCGAAGGGTTCGACGTCAGAGCGCAGGTCAGGGTGGTTCGAGATCACGAGCACGATCTCCGCCTCCAGCTGGTCGCGGCGCCAGCGCCACAGCAGCTCGAGCAGGCACTGGTCGTGCTTGGAGACGAGGACCGCCACGCGCTTGCGCCTGCTCGCATCCCACATCGTCCACGTCATAGAAAACGGGTTACCCACCTCCCGTTCGAAGCGCGCTTCGAACTCGGTGCGGTCCCTGTCGGTGAGTGGAAGATAGAACTCGTTGCGCATGAAGAAGGAGCCTTCGGTCGGGTCGGTCGAGTACTGGGCCGAAGAGACGATGTTCGCCCCGGCCTCCTTCAGCAGCCCAGAGACGGCGGCGACGATGCCGGGACGGTCCGCACAGGAGATCAGCAGCCGCGTGATGTCCGTCGGCCCGCTCCGGTGCGGGCGCTCTAGCATCGGGGTCGCCATCGTGCCCATCAGTGGCTCACCGCGGCGGCGGCCAGCTCCGAGACGAGGCTGTCTGTGTAGAAGCGCTCGAGCGCGAACGGGGCGATCAGGTCAGGCGTCCGGCCCGTCGCGATCAGCTCTGCCAGCGTCTTTCCGACTATCGGCGCCGCCTTGAAGCCGTAGGTGCCCCATCCCGCGGAGATGTGGAAATTCGACAGCTCGGTTGCCCCCAGTATCGGGCTGTAGTCGGGAGATATGTCGCACAGTCCAGCCCAGGCTCGCAGCATGCGCGCATGCTCGAGCTGCGGAAACAGCTCAAGGGTGTGACGCGCCAACTCCTGGAGGAAGTTGAGCGTGTTCAGCATGCGGTAGGTGGTCCATGGTTCTATCTCCGCGCCCATCACGAACTCGCCGCGGTCGGACTGTGAGATGTAGACGTGCATCTGGGAGGAGACGATCACGACGTCGAGCAGCGGCTTGACCGGCTCGGTCACACATGCCTGCAAGATGTGGGTCGTGATCGGCAGGGCGACGCCGGCCATCGCCGCTGTCAGTGACGACCAGCCTGCGGTTGCGCTGAGCACCGTGCCGGCGGCGACGGTGCCGCGCGTCGTCTGCACAGCGGTGATCCTGTCGCCGTCGCGCTGCATGCCGGTCACCTCAGTGCCTGGATGAATCTCCACGCCGCCTTCGTCAGCGCCCCGCGCGAAGCCCCACACGACCGCGTCATGCCTGATGATGCCGCCCGGTGGGTGATAGAGGGCGCCCATGACCGGATATGTCGCATCTGGACTCAGAGACATCGCGGGCGCGAGTTGCTTGATCTCCTCTGGGCCGATCAGCCGCGAGTCGATGCGATTCAGTCGGTTGACCTCCGCCCTGTTTGCCATCACAAACATCGCGCGGTCTGAGTGGGCGAGCGTGAGATGCCCGCATTTGCTGAACAGCAGGTTGAAAGACAGCTCCACGGCGAGCTGGTCGTAGAGCTTCAGGCTCGCGTCATAGAAGCGCGCGCCCTCTGGGGTCTTATAGTTGGAGCGGAGGATCGTCGTGTTTCGTCCCGCCGCCCCAGAGCCGATGTAGCCCTTCTCCAGCACCGCGACGTCAGTGATCCCCATCTTCTGGAGGTAGTAGGCCGTTGCCAGGCCATGGGCGCCGCCGCCGATGATCACGACCTCGTAGCTTCGCTTCAGCTCGCTGCGCGGACGCCACATGCGCCTGGTGCGGAACAGGTCACGCACTGACTGGCAACTCCCCTGCGCGCAGTGCGTCCAACCCGACCGGACGGCCTCCGAGATGCGCGCCGGCGTCGGAGACGACCGTCCAGATGTACTCGCCATACGCAGCTCCGAACAGCACCAGGTAGCGATCTCGTGTCTCACAGAGCACGTATCCGGGCGTGCGCGCGACCGAACCTGGCATCAGTGTTCCCGGCGGACTTGTCTCTGGGCGCAGATCGAGCGCGCAGAAACGGGCGAGCAGATCCCGCGCGAGCGGTCCCGCGAGCGACAGCGCTGCGAGCTGTATCGTGATGTCGATCGCGTGCACGCCAGTGGCCTCGGGCGGCGTCATTGCGTCGAGCAGCAGCGCACGCTCCGGCGTGAGCCGGAACCACAGGCCCCGCTCCGGCCGAGCACCCTCGAGGTGGGCGGGATCGCCCTGGATCTCGTGCTTGCGCCGATGTGAGACATCGGCCCACCCCACTGACTCGCCGCAGATG
Organism: Actinomycetes bacterium; assembly: GCA_021792455.1. Taxonomy (GTDB): domain Bacteria; phylum Actinomycetota; class Thermoleophilia; order Solirubrobacterales; family Solirubrobacteraceae; genus Palsa-744. Next base: position 36,829 of record JAJYUP010000007.1, read on the forward strand.
CGCCGCTCCAGCGCCGGGTCGCCGAAGTGCGTCGCCACCTGCCAGCCGTCGAGCGTCTGCAGCGTCGCACCTGCCTCTCGCAGAGGAGCGGCGAGCGGGCTGCGAGCACCAGCGCCAGCGGTGAGGAACCTCATGATCTCAGCGCCGCTCCGTCGGGGTCGTAAAACGGCTTCGTCGTGATCAGCGCCTCAAGGGTGCGCTGTCCGTCGGAGATCGTGATCCTCGCGCCGTCGAACGCTGCCCCCGGAGGTACCCACGCCATGCCGATCGACTGCTCGAGCTGCGCGGAGCGGCGCGCGCTCGTCACCTGCCCAACGACAGCTCCCCCAGGCTCGGCGAGCACGACAGCGCCCTCGGTTGGGACCTCGCCAGACGGGACCGTGAAGCCGACGAGCATGCTCTGCGGCTCTCGTTGCGCCGCATCCTCGAGTGCCCATCTGCCGATGAAGTCATGGCTCTTGTCGAGCTTCACGACCCACTGCATCGACGCGCTGTACGGAGTCGACTCCGAGTCTGTGTCCTGACCGACGAGTATGTGCTGCTTCTGCAGGCGCAGGATCCGCTGCGGCTCCAGGCCGAAGGGACGCACGCCGAGGTCGGCGCCGGCCTGAAGCAGCGCGGCCCACAGCTGCCCGGCGTTCGGTCCCGGACAGTGGATCTCATATCCAAGCTCGCCAACGAATCCGATCCGCAGCAGCAGGCACTCGATGCCCGCCACCTGCCCCTGCCTCGCGTCGAGGTACCTGAAGGACTCTGGGCCGACGTCGAAGTCGGCGATCTTTGCGAGCACCATGCGGGCGTTCGGCCCGGCGAGGTTCATTGCCGCCACACCCTGGGTGACATCGGTGATGTGTGCCTGCAGGCGCCAGTCCGCCAACCACCACGAGAACCACTGCTCGACGGCGGTGGCGCCGGTCGAGGTCGTCGTCACGTAGAAGGTCTCCTCGTCCAGCCGGCAGACGGTGCCGTCGTCAGTGATCCGGCCGCTGTCGGATAGAAGCACGCCGTAACGGATGCGTCCAGGCTGGAGCGTGGAGATCACGTTCGGGTATAGGCGGTCGAGCAGCTCCCCCGCCTCAGGTCCCCGCACGATCAGCTTACCGAGCGTCGAGACGTCGATCAGCCCCGCCCTCGTGTGGACCGCGAGCGCCTCGCCGTCCGGATCCCCGTAGTCGTAGGCCCTCCGCCAGTCGCCAGCCCAGCGGATGCTCGCGCCGAGACGACGGTGCTCGGCGTGCAGTGCCGAGCGCTTCGCGGGCTCAAACGGCCTGCCGGCGAGCACGCCAAGCGGCACGGAGACCCATGGCGGACGGGCGGTGGTCAGGCCGACCTCCTCTAGCGGCACGGCCGTCAGCTCTCCCAGCAGACGCGCACTCCCCTGAGCGGAGAATCGTCCTTGGGAGGGCCCCATCGTGACGGTCGTATAGCGCTTCGCGAGCTCGATCACGTCGTAGCCCTCCTTCACCGCGAGGGCCATGTCTTTCACCGTCACGTCCTCGTCGAGGTCGACGAATGCCTTGCCGCCGCGCCGGCCGTCGCGGGTGTAGGCGGGGGCGGGGGTGAGCGGCTCTGCGCTGTGGCTCTCGAGGCGTTCGCGGAGAGCCCGCAGTTCGAGGCTCTCGGTGCCTGTGCCAGTGCCTGCGCTGGCGGAGCCCGCGCTTGCCTGCAGCCCCGCGATCTGGCCGGAGAGCTCGGCCGCGTCGACATCTTCGTAGCCGCAGATCGACCCGGCGGCATGTACGCCGTCGGGCAGCACGGTCGGCATGAATCGGTGCAACGCCGGCTCATAGCGCGCCTGCCCACCCGCCTGCAGCAGCAGTGATCCGCTGGGCATCATCCCGGCGCTCGTCGCGAGCAGGTCACACTCGATGCGCTGAGCGGCTTCCCTCGCACGGCCATCTGGTGTGACGGCGGCGAGCATCACCTCCTCGAGATGTCCTTTGCCTGCTGCGCGCACGACGGCAGCTCCAGGGAGCACCTCGACGCCGGCGCTCGCGAGTGCGATCGCCGCGGGGCGTCGCAGAGCGTCGGTGCGCAGATCGGCGACAGCTGCGATCTGAATGCCCTTCGCCTTCAGCGCGAGAGCGCTGTTCAGGCCCGAATCGCTGATGCATGCAACCACCGCGCGCTCCCCGGGCGCGAGCGCGTACAGCTCGGCGAGGCGCCGCGCTCCGCTCGCCAGCATCACGCCTGGAAGATCGTTCTCTGGGAACACGAACGGCTGCTCGATCGCACCGGTCGCCGCGATGTGGGTGCGCGCCCGCACCTGGTGGAGCACATCGCCCTGCCAGATCGCCACTAGCCCGTCGAAATAGCCGAGCGCAGACGCTCCGCTCAGCAACTCGACCCCGGCCTGCTCGGCGCGCGCTGCCAGCTGCCGTACGCGAGCCGCCCCGCCTTCCCATAGCAGCGATCCGCCAAGCTGCGGGCCCTCATCGCAGAGGACAACGTCCGCGCCCCGTTCCGCCGCGGCGAGCGCGGCCGACAGACCGGCGATCCCGCCGCCGATCACGAGCACATCGCAGTGCCTCCTGCGATATTCGGTGCGCCACTGTCTCTCTGCGCGGCTGCGTGGCAGTCGGCCGAGCCCCGCGGCCTTGCGCAGCGCCTGCTCATACAGGGGCCACAGTCGCCGCGGACGGATGAACGTCTTGTAATAGAAGCCGACGGGGGTGAGCAGGCCACCGATGCGATCGGTCACGCTCATCGCGTCGAAGCGCAGAGACGGCCAAGCGTTCTGGTGGACCACGGGCATGCCTGACTGCACCGCGTGCCCGCATGCGCGTACGCCGGGCGCATCGCCGACCTGCACGAGCGAGTTCGCGCACTGTCCGCAGCCGCAGATCTCACCGCGTGGTCGGTGGTACTTGAAGCTGCGCGAGAGCACGTGCTGTCCTGCGGCGAGCAGCGCGGATGCGATCGTGTCGCCCTCGAACGCGCTCACGCTCGCACCGTCGAAGGTGAAAGTCAACGGTCGTGTCCGGTCGATCAGCTCGTCGGGCTGGGGTGGCAGGCGCCTCATCTGTGCCCCTCCTGCGAACCGGCGGAACGGACCGGGGGGGCGTCAGCTGGCAGCGCGGTCCAGATCACCTCGTTCGTGCGGGTGTCGCGTTCGGCGAGGAACCATGCCTGGCACCCGGAGCGATGTACCCACCACTCGCGTTGGCGCCCGGCGACGTTTCGCCTGAAGTAGTTGTAGGAGGCGAGCTCGCGCGACTGTGGTCTCGCGCTTGGGCGGGAGCTGGTCTCGCCGCCGAAGCCGAAGTCGGTCAGCTCCCTGACCCCGCAGTTCGGACACCTGAGCAGAAAGGACACAGCTAGCGAACCTCCATGCCTGGGATCCAACGCGTGCCGGCCAGCGGAACACGCGCCATTGCTGCTGCCTCGATGGTGAGCGCGACGAGGTCCTCAGGCTCGAGGTTGCGGACGTGAGACTTGCCGCACGCCCGGGCGAGCGTCTGCGTCTCGAGCACGAGTGCGCGCAGGTAGTTGGCAAGGCGACGCCCGCCGAGCTGCGGGTCCAGGCGGGCTTCCAGGTGAGGATCCTGCGTGGATATGCCGGCCGGGTCGCGCCCTTCGTGCCAGTCGTCGTAGCAGCCGGCGGCGGAGCCGATCTTCGCGTAGTCGGCTTCGAAGCTCGGGGAGTTGTCTCCGAGTGCGACGAGCGCGGCTGTACCGATCGAGACCGCGTCGGCACCGAGCGCGAGTGCCTTCGCGACGTCGGCGCCGCTGCGGATGCCGCCTGAGACGATCAGCTGCACCCTGCGGTGCATGCCAAGCTCCTGCAGCGCCTCGACCGCCTGCGGGATCGCGGCGAGGATCGGGATGCCGACATGCTCGATGAATACCTCCTGGGTGGCGGCGGTTCCTCCCTGCATCCCGTCGAGCACTACGACGTCCGCCCCCGCCTTCACCGCGAGCGTCACGTCATAGTAGGTGCGGGTAGCGCCGATCTTCACGAAGATCGGCTTCTCCCAGTCGGTTATCTCGCGCAGCTCCTCGATCTTGATCTCCAGGTCGTCGGGACCGGTCCAGTCGGGATGCCTGCATGGGCTGCGCTGGTCGATGCCAACCGGCAGATCGCGCATGTCCGCGACCCGCTCGGAGATCTTTTGGCCGAGCAGCATGCCGCCGCCTCCTGGCTTCGCGCCCTGGCCGACGACCACCTCGATCGCATCTGCCCGACGCAGGTCGTCCGGGTTCATGCCGTAGCGGGAAGGCAGCAGCTGATAGACGAGTGTGTCGGAGGAAAGCCGCTCCTCCCTGCTCATCCCGCCGTCGCCGGTGGTCGTGCTCGTGCCGAGCGCGCTCGCGCCGAGACCAAGTGCTTCCTTCGCGTTCGCCGAGAGCGAGCCGAAGCTCATGCCCGCGATCGTGATCGGTATCGCGAGCCGCAGCGGCTTTCTCGCAAATCGGGTTCCGAGCCTCACATCCGTCGCACACTGCTCACGGTAGCCCTCGAGCGGATATCGCGAGATGCTTGCGCCGAGCAGCAGCAGGTCGTCGAAGTGCGGCACGTGCCGCTTCGCTCCGCCTCCCCGGATGTCGTAGATGCCCGTGCGGGCAGCGCGCTGGATCTCGTGGATCGTGAGCGCGTCGAATGTGGAGGATTCGCGCAGGCCGAGCTGTGCTCGCCTCCTACAGGCGCCTTCCGGGCGTCCGGCGCTGACTTCAGGCATCGGGGTGGCGGTAGTCGCCAGCGTTGTCGACGTGGAAGTTGTAGAGTTCTCGTGCAGAGGCGTAGCGGCGGAACTCGGCTGCGTTCACCGCAGCGATCTCCGCCCGCTCGAGCAGTTCGCGCAGCTCGGATACATCCTCATCGCGCATCTCCTGTTCGACGCAGTCGGCGCCAAGGGCGGCGACGCTGCCACGCACGTATACAGTGGCCTCGTACAGCGAGTCGCCGAGCGAGTGCCCAGCGTCGCCGCAGACGACGAGTCGTCCGCGCTGGGCCATGAACGCGCCGAGGTGCGCGATCGATCCCTCCACCACGATGTCTGCGCCCTTCAGAGAGATGCCGCAGCGCGCGGAGGCGTCGCCATGCACTACGAGCAGCCCGCCATGGGCACTCGCGCCGGCGGACTGGCTCGCGTTGCCGTGAATCACCACCAACCCTGACATCATGTTCTCTGCGACGCCGACGCCGCAGTTGCCGAGCACGCGCACGTTGGCGCGCTGGTTCATTCCCGCGCAGTAGTAGCCGACGTGCCCCGCGATCTCGACGTCAAGCTCTGCGTCCAATCCGACGGCGATGCTGTGCTTGCCGCCTGGATTCACGACCTGCCAGGACCGTGGCATGCCGCTTGAACAGGCTTCATGCAGTCGTGAGTTCAGCTGACGCAGGGGCTCACCGGCGAGGTCGAACTTCGCGACATCGACGAGTGCGTCCTCCAGCGCGGTCATGTGAACACCGTCGTGCCCCAGGTGTAGACCCTGCCCCCCTCCGGCTCCCACACCTGCGCATCGGCGGCGCCCGGCAGCAGTGCGAGCGCCCTGAACTCGGAGGCCATCGCCACCCAGTCGTCGGTCTCGGCGATCACCGCCGGCTTGCAGGCAATCGGGTCGCGCAGCACGGCGAATCCGTCGAGCGTGCCGACCGCGAATGTGTAGAAGCCGTCGAGATCCTCGAGGCATCCCTCCAGCGCCTGCTCGATGCTCGAGCCTCCGCGCAAGCGCCAGGTCAAGTATCCGGCCGCGACCTCTGAGTCGTTCTCCGTCCGAAACGATATGCCCTCACGTTGCAGCTCCCTGCGCAGCTGGTTGTGGTTGGAAAGCGAGCCGTTGTGGACCAGGCACAGATCGAGTCCGGTCGAGAAGGGATGGGAGCCGTTCGGGTTGACACGGCTCTCCGTTGCCATCCGGGTGTGCCCGAGAGCGTGAGTGCCACTCATGCGCGCAAGCTCGAAGCGCTCGACGAAGATCCTCGGCGAGACAGCGTCCTTGTAGATCTCCAGCGCACGGCCCACGCTCATCACGTCGAGCTCTGGCATGTGCGTTTCGATCCAGTGCTGCACGGCATCTGGCTCGCCTGCCACCTGCAGGCAGGCGTACGCCTGCCCCGATCTGTGGGTGTTCGCGCTGCCGAACTCCCTTGCGAGCTCGGACTCCAGCATCCTCCAATCGGTCCCGGGCTGCTCCGTGCGCATCGAGACGCGACAGGCACCCGCCCCCAATGGAGATCCATAGATGGCTGCGCCGGCGCTGTCCGGCCCGCGCGCGCTCATCTCGACGAGCATGCGCGACATATGACTGCCCAGTTGCCCCGCGATCGCGCTCGACTTGCTGAATATGCCAACGATGCCGCACATCGCCGCGATCGTAGACGGCGCCCAACCCCATCGCCATGATCGTGTTCGCCACACCTTCGCGCCGCTTTATGGACGCGATGACCATATCTGGCGCGGCATCATCCGCTTTTGTCGATGTGCGGAGACGGGTGTAGACTCAATCCACAACGTGACAACTAACCATGGACGAAGTGAACATTGCCGTCTGCTGATCGCTTCCGCTTAGCTATAGCCGGACCTCACAACGCGCCCGGCGCGTGTGGAAACGGAAGCGCGAGCATGGGGAGCGCCATAGTGCACAGCACCAACAAGATCGTCCAGCCCTCGTCCTCGCTCGCGCTGTCCCTGAAGCCGTTGCCCCTGACTGCAGATGATGTTCGGTCCTATGTCGCGGAGCACGGCATCGAGTACCTGTTCGCGCAGTTCGTCGATATGCACGGAAAGCCGAGCGCGAAGCTCGTCCCGGCGCACCACCTCGACGACCTGCTCGACGCGGGCGTGGGCTTCGCTGGCTTTGCGGCGGGCGAGATAGGCCAGCGTCCGAGTGACCCGGACATCTGTGCCCTCCCTGATCCTGCCAGTTTCACACCCCTGCCTTGGCGCCCGAATGTCGCCCGCATCGCTTGTGACCTGTACGTCAAGGGTGAGCCCTGGCCCTACTGTCCACGGACGATCTTGCGGCGAGCGCTGGAGAGGGCGAGTGCACTCGGCTACGAATTGAAGATCGGGATCGAGCTCGAGTACTTCCTCGTGCGACGCTGGCCTGACGGCTCGATCGAGCTCGCTGACAGCCTCGACACACTTGAGCAGCCCTGTTATGACATGCGCGCGCTCAGCAGGAACATCGACTTCGTCAGCGAGGTGGCGAGCTATCTCACCGCCCTCGGCTGGGACAACTACGCGACAGACCACGAGGACGGCAACGGGCAGTTCGAGCAGAACTTCGCCTTCGACTACGCTCTGACGACATGCGATCGCGCAATCTTCTTTCGCTACATGGTGCAGATGCTCGCGCAGGCGCGTGGCATGATCGCAACCTTCATGCCGAAGCCGTTCTCGCATCTGACTGGCAACGGCGCCCACATCCATCTCAGCCTGTGGCGGGACGGGGTGAACCTGCTGGCTGCTGATCCCGCGAGCGATCCGCATGGGATGGGCCTGTCGGCGACGGGCTACCACTGCGTCGGCGGCTTGAAGCATCATGCTCAGGCCTACATCGCGCTCACTGCGCCGACGGTCACCTCTTACAAGCGGCTCGTGCTCGGTTCGCGCAGCGGGTCCGCGTGGGCACCGGTCTATGTCAGCTACGGTCATGACAACCGCACTCAGATGCTGAGGATTCCAGGGCCAGGTCGCATCGAGGACCGCACAGTCGACGGGTCCTGCAATCCCTATCTCGCGACGACGGCGATCCTCGCTGCAGGGCTCGACGGCATCGAACGAGAGCTCGACCCTGGCGACCCGACGTCGGAGCTCAACCTCCACGATCTCGACGATGCTGGGCGTGCGGAGCTCGGCATCGAGCTGCTTCCCTCCAACCTGCTCGACGCGACCCGAAACCTTGAGGGCGATGAGGTGCTCCGAAGGGCACTCGGCTCGCACGGCGGCAAGGACTACGTCGACTACTTTGTCTCCGTCAAGCGCCGCGAATGGCGCGAAGCTCACGAGCAGATCACGCCATGGGAGATCAACCGCTACCTGCAGCTGTACTGAGCGCCGACGCGCTGCATTATGAGCACCGCGGGTCTCGTGTGCACCTCGGCCCTGATTCGGAGGGGCTTTCACACCAGGCGCCTGTGTCGGCAGCTCCGCTCGGCGCGAAGCCTCACGACACCGACGAGCAACTCGAGCGGGCGCGGACAGAGAGCGATGTGCTCTACGGCGTTATCTCCCTCATCGCATCCTCGCCGGATCTCGACCGCGTGCTCGACGGTGTCGTCTCTGCGCTGACGAAGGCGACGACCTGCCACGCCTGCTTCGTCTATCTGCGCAGCGGCGATCGACTGCGTATGCGCGCGGCCTCAAGGGTGTACGCGCAGCTTGTCGGCGAGGTCGAGTTCGGAATCGAGGAAGGGCTCGCAGGGTGGGTCGTGCGGCGCAACAGGCTCGCCTACATACGCGAGAACGCGCTGAGCGATCCTCGGACCAATTACGTTCCTGAGCTCGAAGAGGAGCGCTTCCAGTCGATGGTGGCCATCCCGATCCCAGCACGTCAGGGGGAGGTGATCGGCGCGATTGTTCTTCATACCATCGCTCCGAGGGAGTTCGACGAGCAGACGCTGAACCTGCTCGCACATGTCGCTCCGCTGCTGGCGGGCGCAATCGAGAACGCGACGCTCTACGCGCAGGCGCGCCGCCGCGTCGCCGCGCTGACCGCGCTGTCGACACTCAGTCAGCGGATCGCGGCCGTAGGAACGTTAGAAGAGCTCCGGCACACGGCAGTGAGGGGCGCACGGTCGCTGCTCGGATGCGCGGGCGCACGACTGTATGACGTCGACGAGGATCAGCGCCTCGTGCTCGCCGCCAGCGACCCTCCAGATGATCGTTCACCTCCGATCGACACGACTGGCACGTTGATCCTGCTCGAGCTCGCCCAAGCGCGCCAGGTCGACCCTGCGGCGAGCAGCAGGATCCGCAGTGCCCTTGGCCTCGAGCGCCCGCTCGAGCACGCTCTCGTCGTTCCCGTCGCGGCGGGCGAGGAGCACCTGGGCATCCTTGCCGCCTTCGATCTCGGCCCGCTGCCGGAAGACGCGCAGGAGTTGATGCGTGCTGTCGCGAACCAGGTGGCGGTCGCTCTCAAGAAGGCGCAGATCATCGACCGCTTGACGGAGGAGAACGTGCTCGGTCAGCTGTTCGAGGCGCTCGAGCTTGGGCGTATCGCCGACGCGCAGCAGCTTGCTCCCAAGCTCCGGTGCGAGATCGATAAGGCGCACGTGTTCGTCCACGTCGCGCGCGAGAAGGCAGAAGGCGCACCTGCGTGGCCCCAGTGCGCCGAGCGCGTGGATGCCGTCCTGCGCCGGATTGCGCCTGGCGCGGTGTGCGAGATCGCGGGCGAGCATGTGCGCGCGCTGCTACCGCTGCGCTCGCGGGCGAGCGAGAGCGAGCTGAGCGCGCTCGATCTCCGCCTCGGCGACCTCGGAGCGCAGCAGGCGATCGCGATCGGGCGCAGCGAGCCGCGGCAAGGCGCGGCGCAGGGACGCGATGGCCTGCGTGAAGCGGCCGACGCTGCGGCGGTCGCAGCGGCGATCATCAAACCTGGCGGTGCGCTTTCCTACCGGGAGCTGGGCGCCTACCGCTATCTCGTCCATATGGCTGAGGATGCTCCGCCCGATCCTTACGTCGAAGCCGTCCAGACCCTCGCTGAGTACGACCGCCGCCGTCGCAGCCAGCTCATCTCGACGCTCGAGCACTACCTGCTGCACCGCCGGCGCGTGACTGATACGGCGCGCGCCCTGTTGATTCATCCAAACACGTTGCGTCAGCGCCTCGAGCGGATCGAGGCTCTCACCGGCCTCGAGCTGGCGCGCGCTGACCTGCTTGCGCTGGAGCTGGCGGTGAAGCTCGCGCGTCTGCGCCCCGTGGCGCGCTGATCGAGGTGCGGTGTGTCCCCCCGGTCGAAAGGGGGGTGAAGACCCTCTCTTCCTCCGTGGCGAGACTGATCAGGAAGGCGCTTAATGAGCGCCAATGATGCCGCTGGCATCACGTCTCGTCACGAAAGGAAGTGGGAAATGGGAGCGCGGGCCCGCCGCTTGATCGTATCTGTGGTGATATGCGCCGCCGCCGCGGCTCTGATCGCCGCCTGCGGATCAAGCAAAGCCGAAAACAGCAGCGAAACGAAGACGCAGACCTCCTCTGCTGCCTCATCTGGCGCTTCAGGCAGCGCCTCGAGCGCAACAGGCAGCGTGAAGAAAGGCTTGAAGCTCGCGTTCTTCTCCGTGGGGGAAAACAACACGTACCTTCAGGCGGGAATCAAGGGAGCGAGGGAAACCGCCGCGAAGTATGGCGAGTCGATCCACGTCTTCAATGGCAACTTCGAAGGCAGTCTGCAGCTGAACCAGGTGATGAGCGCGATCGCCAGCAAAGAATATGACGGCTTCATTCTCGAGCCGAACAACAGCGCGCAGCTGTGCTCAGCCGTGAAGGCCGCTATCAGTGCGAAAATCGCGATCGGGATAGACAACGTGCCCGCATGCACGGCCGCCTACAACGAACCCTATCCTGGCACCGCCATCTTCACCGGCGGGCAGGGGCCGGAAGCATACGAACAGTGGTACGAAGAAGGATTCAAGTCTGGCAAAGGCGGCGAATTCGGCGTGCTCGTTGGTCCGCCGACACAGGGCAACTCGATCAGGGCCGAAGAAATCCTGAAGAAGGTCGGGCCGAGGTATCCCTCGTGGAAATCCGCCGGGATCTATCCGACCGAATACCAGGCGAGCGTCGCGTTGACCAAGACACAGGACCTGCTGGCATCGCACCCGAACCTCTCGCTGCTGTTTTCGAACTACTCAGGCCAGACGCCTGGGGCGATCTCGGCGATCAACGCCGCCGGCAAGAAGGGCAAGGTTAAGATCTTTGATCTGGGCGGTGACAAGGAAATGTTCGAAGCAGTCGAAAAAGGCGAAGTGGCGAGCACAGAGGTGTATCTGCCGTTTGAGGAGCAGGAGCGAACTGTGCAGGCGGTTATCGCCCAGCTATCTGGCCTGAAGGAACTGGAAGGAGTGAAGGTCGGCACCTTCTGGAATCTGACGAAGGACCCACGGCTGCACGGCCTCTCGCCGTTCGTGACCAAGGAAACGGCAGCGAAGTATCGCGCGATTGGACTGCCGGAGTACTAGAGAGCGCTGCACGAGCGAACTGGGATGAGGATCGTGTCCGAGCGGGCAACCGGAGCCGCTGTACTGGACGTGAATGCGCGACCTGCGCAGGGCGTGGTGCTGGCCCTGCGCCAGGTCAGCATGATCTATCCAGGCACGAGAGCCGCCGACCATGTGGACCTCGAGCTGTCCGCCGGCGCGATCCATGGCCTCGTCGGGGAGAACGGTGCCGGCAAGTCCACGATCCTGAAGATCATCAGCGGCGCGCAGCGGCCGACTGAGGGTACGGTCGAAGTCCGCGGGACGGCGGTCGTCTTCCACCATCCGGCCGCGGCGCGACGGATGGGCGTTGTCGCGGTTCATCAGGAGCTGACGATTCTGCCTGCACTCAGTGCGACGGCGAACGTGTTTCTTGGCCAGGAGCTGCGGCGTGGTCGCGTCGTGCTGGACAGCCCGCAGATGCGACGGCGTTTCCGGGAGCTGTGCGAGCAGCTGGCGATCAGGATCTCGCCCTACAGGACGGCGGGCAGCCTTTCGCTCGCCGACCAGCAGAGCCTCGAGATCATGAGGGGGCTGCAGGCGAAGGCGAAGGTGCTCGTCCTCGACGAGCCGACTGCCTCGCTTGCCGCCGTCGAGCGGGAGGCGCTGTATGCGAATCTGCGGCGTCTGCGGGACAGTGGGATCGCGGTCATGCTCATCTCGCACGATCTCGACGAGGTGCTTGCGCTCTGCGACAGCGTCACGGTGATGCGCAACGGCCGCAAGGTGTCGAGCGGCCCGGTGGAGCAGTGGAACAAGCTGGCGCTGATGTCGGCGATGCTCGGGCGGCGGCCGGCGACGGTCCAGCGACGTCGCGCGTCCCGCAGGCGGATTGACGCTGAAGAGGCTCTGCGGGTCGCGAACGTGACAGTGCCGGGGCATGTCGAGGGCGCGAGCTTGACCGCGCATCGAGGTGAGATCCTCGGTTTCGCTGGGCTCGTGGGCGCCGGCAGGACCGAGCTGCTGCGGGCGATCGGTGGCCTGGAGCCCAAATCGAGCGGCACGATGTGGGTGAGCGGTCGGCGGGTTCGCTGGCCGAGGCGCCCCCGTGTCGCCAAGCGCCTTGGCATCGCGCTCGCGCCTGAGGACCGCAAGACGCAGGGCCTCGTGCTCACGCTGCCCGCCTACGCGAACGTGACCCTCACCTCGCCTGAGGCCTGTGCCCACGCGACCGTGCTGCCCCAGCGTCGGGAGCGCGGCCACGCCGCTGAGCTGGCGCGCGGGGTCGGCTTCGATCCCGCGCGTATTGGTGCGCTCACGCGCACGCTGTCAGGGGGCAACCAGCAGAAGCTCGTGCTCGCGAAGTGGATCGCTACGCGCACGCCGATCCTGCTCGTCGACGAGCCGACGCGGGGCATCGACATCGGCGCGAAGGCTGAAATCTTCCAGAACCTACACCGGCTTGCAGATGCTGGCACGACGATCCTGCTCGTGTCGTCGGAGCTGGAGGAGGTCTTCGAGCACAGCGACCGCGTGCTCGTGATGGCGCGCGGATCGATCATCGCCGAGCTGCCTGGCGTTGGCGCGAGCGCCGATGACGCGCTGCGGCTCATCTTCGACGCGGTGGAGCCCGCGAAGTGAACTTCATCAACGCGCCCAACTTCACCCGGACGATGCGCATGCCCACGGTCCGCTGGCGATCTGTCTTTGACATGTTGCTGCGTTACGGCATGGTGCTCGTGCTCATCGTGATGATCATCGTGACGATCATCATCGACAACAAGTTCCTCCAGTCCGAAAACCTCCTAAACCTGCTTCTTCAGTGGGCGCCGCAGGGATTGATGGCAATCGGGATGACCTACGTCATCATCACGGGGGGATTCGACCTCTCCGTCGGAGGCATCTACGCAGGCGGCTCCGTTCTCGGCGCCGCGATTGCCATCCACGCGCCCGTCGCACTCGCGATCATCGCGACGATCGCGGCGGGCGCAGGGGTTGGGCTGCTGAACGGGGGACTGATCACGATCCTAGAGGTGAACCCCTTCGTTGCCACGCTCGGCATGGGGTTCGTAATCACAGGGGTCGCGGAGGTCGCTTCGAACGCGACGCCGGTACTGGTGACAAAGGAAAGCTTCGCCACGGTCGGCGCAGGCAAGTGGCTGTCCATCCCGATTCCTGGCTGGCTGTTGATCTTCGGCCTCATCCTCGGCGGCTTCGTGCTCGCGCGGACGATCTACGGCCGCTTCGTCTACGCGGTCGGCGGCTCGGAGGAGGCGAGCCGCCTGTCAGGAATCCGGACCCGCACCGTGCGCACCGGGGCGTATGTGATGTCAGGTGCGCTTGCGGGGCTGGCTGGCATCATCATCGCCTCCCGGCTCTCCGAGGGCCAGGCGAACCTCGGGCAAAACGTCGAGCTCAGCGTCATCACGATCGTCGTCGTCGGCGGGACGGCGCTGACGGGCGGCGAAGGAGCGATGTGGCGCACCGCGGTCGGCATCGCGATCCTCGCGATCCTTGGCAACGCGTTCGACCGACTGCAGGTTTCCGCCTTCTATCAGGAAATCATCGAGGGGGCGGTGATCATCGGCGCGATCGCGATCGACTCCTATGCGAAGCGCCGGCTCGCCAGCGCGACGCGGCTCCAGCAGGGTCGGTCCCCTGCTCCCGGAGAGACGGGAGCGGCCGTGGAAGGACCCGCGGGAGTCACCATCACCAATGCGGCCACGGAGGTTGGCACATGAGAGTCTTCGTAACAGGGGGCACTGGCGAGATTGGCCGTCCCGCCGTCAGCTCCCTGGTCTCGAGAGGGCATGTCGTCCACGTCGCCTCCAGAGGCACCGACAACGACAAGCTGATCCTGTCGATGGGCGCGGTTCCGCTGCGCGTCGACCTCTTCGATCGCACGTCGGTGCAGGCCGCCGTCGCAGAAGCCGAGGCAATCCTCCACCTGGCCACGCGCATCCCGCCGACTGCCGAAATGGGTGACCCAGCCTCCTGGGTGGAGAACGATCGGCTCCGTCGTGAGACTACGGCCGATCTGATCGAGGCGGCGGTCGGACATGGGGTCAAGGTGTTCGTGCTCCAGTCGTACTTCGCCGTGGGGGCGCCGGAAGCGGATAGATGGGTCGATGACCGCACTCGTCTGCCCGCCCCGCCGTGGTCTCGGATTGGCGCGATGGAGAGCATGCGTGAGGCGGAGCTCGCGATGGCCGCGCTGAAGAGCGCCGGCACACGCGCCGTTACGCTGCGGTTTGGCAGCCTGTACTCAGAGACATCTGAGCAGCTGCACGCGCAGGTCGCGGCCCTGCTCTCCTCCGAGCCGCTCCATGTGGTGGGAAGCGGCGAGAACTTCTGGCCGTTCATCGCCTCCCGCGACGCTGGTGAGGCGGTGAGCCACGCGCTCATGCTGCCGACAGGGACGTACTGGGTCAGCGACGATGCTCCTGTCTCCGTCCGGGCTTTCTGGGAGATGGCGGCCGCCACGCTGGAGGTCGATCCGCTGCGGTTCGGTGCGCCGGGCGCAGGACCGATGGCTGACATCCTGCTCGGTTCCTGGCGGATCTCAAACCGGCGTTTCCGCCACGCCGCGCGATGGACGCCTCAGGAGGCGTCGGTGCTCGAGGGTTGGCCGCGCGCCGTCCATCGCCTGCTCGCCGAGTGGGCGGCACCCGAGCCGGACTCCTCGGCCTGCGCGAACGCACATCCATCTTCGGCCTTGGCGTCGCTCTCCGTCGGAGCGCTGCGCCGCCCGCAAATCACAATGTAGGAGGACAAATGCCGCGCACAGTGTCGATAGCCGCCTGCAATTTCGCAGTCCGGCCTGTCTCCAGCTTCGACGAGTTCGCAACCCACGTCGAGACCCTACTCGAAAACACAGGCGACGCGCAGCTTGTGCTGTTCCCTGAGCTCTTCACCGTCGAGCTGTTTACCACCTACAGCGATTGGCGTGAGTCGCCTGTGTCAGAGCTCACCCGCATCGACGAGTACACCGATCAATACCGCCAGCTGTTCGCCGAGCTGGCGAAAGGTCGCCAGCAGCACATCGTCGCCGGCTCGCACCTCATGATGGAGAAGGGCCGCTACCTGAACGTCGGGCACCTCTTCGAGCCCGACGGCCAGATGCATACGCATGCCAAGACGCACATCTTCCCCGCGGAGGGTGACTGGTCTACGGAGGAGGGCACAGAGCTCAGGGCGATCGAGCTCGACTTCGCGAAGGTCGGGTTCAACATCTGCTACGAGGCCGAGATCCCGGAGTGCGCAGCGACCCTTGCTGAGCAGGGCGCTGAGATCATCCTCTGTCCGTCGTTCACCTTCACGGAGTATGGCTTCTGGCGGGTGCGCCACTGCGCCGCCGCACGGGCGATCGAGAACCAGGTCTACTTCGTGCACTGCTGCTGCGGTGGGAGCCCTGGGGCGCCGCTGCCGAACGGCTGGGCGCAGAGTTCGATCCTCAGCCCCTGCGATGCGCTGTGGACGCCCGACGGAATCGTCGCTCAAGCCGAGGCCAACGTGGAGATGGTAGTCCAGGGGGAGGTGAACATTGACAGCATTTATGAGAACCGGGAGAGCGGGGCCGCGCCCACATATCGCGACCGCCGGCGGCGTGCGGAGTTGTATGCGCGGTGGCCCAGCCACCTCACGGCGCTTACAACCTAACCTGGATTGCCGGTACACCAATTCGACCCAGCTCGGGCGGTCAGGCGGGCGGGAAGCTGTAGGTGAGCTGGCGCCCGCCCCACCAGGGGATCGC
>JAJYUP010000077.1 GCA_021792455.1 Actinomycetes bacterium
GAGTAGGTGCTACTATGCGGGGTCCTGCTCGCGCGCGGGTGATCCGCTGTGCGGGCATGTCCACGATGAGGTAGCGGGAGCCGGAACGGCTGCCAGAGCCTCGTCGCAGGTTTCAGCCGAAAGGGATCATGAAGGTACGACCGTCGGTCAGGCCGATGTGCGAAAAGTGCAGGATCATCCGCCGCCACGGCGCGGTGCTCGTCATCTGCCAGAACAAGCGCCACAAGCAACGCCAGGGCTGATCTGATGGCGCGTATAGCGGGCGTGAATCTGCCGCTCAACAAGCGGTCTGAAATCGGACTCACCTACATCTACGGCATCGGCCGCTCGACTGCGAACAAGGTGCTTGCCGAAGTCGGGGTCAGCCCAGACACCTACATCAGGGATCTCACTGACGAGGAGGTCTCCCGCCTGCGCGAAGTGATAGATCGGGGACTGACGGTCGAGGGCGATCTGCGCCGAGAGCGCTCTCAGGACATAAAGCGGCTTCAGGAGATCTCCTGCTACAGAGGCTTGCGCCACCGCAGGGGGCTGCCGGTGCGTGGTCAGAACACGAAGACGAACGCGAGGACTCGGAAGGGACCGAAGCGGATGCAGGTGGCGGGCAAGAAGAAGGCGGGCAAGAAGTGATCAGAGGGTGCAGGCTCTGATGGCTGCTCCGAAGCGCGCCCGCGGAAGGCGTAAGCCGAAGAAGAACATCCCTGTCGGACACGCCCACATCAAGACATCGTTCAACAACACGATCGTCTCGCTCACCGACATCGAAGGCAACGTGATCGCCTGGGAGTCCGCCGGCGGAGCAGGGTTCAAGGGGTCCCGCAAGTCGACGCCGTTCGCAGCACAGGTGACCGCCGATGCTGCCGCGCGCAAGGGACTCGAGCAGGGTCTTCAGAAGGTCGAGGTGTTCGTGAAGGGGCCTGGGTCCGGCCGGGAGACCGCGATCCGTTCGCTCCAGGCAGCTGGGCTCGAAGTCACGGGCGTGAGAGATGTCACCCCTCAGGCTCACAACGGATGCAGGCCCCGCAAGCGGCGGCGCGTGTAGCTGAGCAACGATTGACGCGAAAGGCAGCAAGGGCTAGCAATGGCGAGAGACACTGGCGCACAGTGCAAGCAGTGCCGCAGGGAGGGACAGAAGCTGTTTCTGAAGGGCGAGCGGTGCCTCACTGACAAGTGCGGGGTGGAGCGGCGCTCCTACCCGCCGGGTGAGCATGGCCGCGGTAGGCAGAAGCAGAGCGAGTACCGGGTCCAGCTCCGGGAGAAGCAGAAGGCGCGTCGCTACTACGGCGTGCTCGAGAAGCAGTTCCACGGCTACTACGAGAAGGCTTCGAGGCAGCCGGGCATCACCGGCGAGAATCTGCTCGTGCTGCTCGAGAGCAGGCTCGACAACGTGCTCGTGCGCCTCGGCTTCGCGGGCTCGCGCCGCCAAGCGCGGCAGCTCGTGCGTCACGGCCACTGGACGGTGAACGGCCGCCGCGTCGACATCCCGAGCTACCAGGTGCGCGCCGGCGACATCATTGCGATCAAGGCGGGTTCCGCCGCGACGCAGGTCGTCAGGGAGGCGACCGAGCTCACGGGGCAGATACCCGCGTGGCTGCAGGCTGACCACGAGTCCCTGACTGCGAAGGTGCTGCGCATGCCGGAGCGTCGCGAGGTGGCGGCGCCGGTGCAGGAGCAGCTCATCGTCGAGCTGTACTCGAAGTAGCGACTTTTCCGTCAGCCGCGCGAGGCAGAGGCGCGGCGCACCACAGCTGGCGTCTGTATGCGCCGGCGCAAGAACAAACCACAGAGGACCCTGATGCTCGACTTCCAAATCCCCCGGATCACAAGCGAGTCCATAGACGAGAATCGCGGTACGTTCACGATCGAGCCGCTCGATCGTGGGTTCGGATACACGTTCGGCAACTCCCTGCGACGCGTGCTGCTGTCCTCGCTCGCTGGTGCAGCCGTGACGAGCGTGCGCATCGAGGGCGTGGCACACGAGTTCTCGACGATCGAGGGCGTCTCTGAGGATGTCACCGACATCGTCTTGAACCTGAAGGGGATCGTCTGCCGGATGCACTCCGATGCCACCGAGGTGGAGGCGCCGCTTGTCGTCACCGGGCCAGGGGAGATCACCGCGAAGGACATCGATCTGCCGGCAGGGGTGGAGATCCTCAACCCTGATGCCCACATCGCCACACTCGAGAAGAAGACGAAGCTCGAGCTTTACATGACGGTAGGCCGTGGGCGCGGGTACAGGCCCGCCGAGGAGAACAAGTCGCCAGACCAGCCGATCGGGGTCATACCGATCGACTCGATCTTCTCACCGGTGCGTCGCGTCGCGTATTCGGTCGAGCCTGCCCGGGTTGGCCAGCGCACCGACTACGACAAGCTGCTGCTCGACATCGAGACCGATGGCTCGATCGAGCCCCCTGCGGCGCTGCGCGAGGCAGCGGAGCTGCTGATCTCCCAGCTCTCGATCTTCACGGACGCCGACAGGATCGAGGAGCTGCGCGCCTCCCCTGGGGGCCGGCTGCTCGACGGCCAGGGCTCACATGGTCATGGGTCCACTCGAGGTGCGATGCAGGGCGAGGAGTACAACATCCTCATCGAGGAGCTCGAGCTTGGCGTTCGCTCCTACAACTGCTTGAAGCGGGCGGGCGTGCAGACTGTCGGCGATCTCATATCGAAGTCGGAAGCCGAGCTCGCATCGATTCCGAACTTCGGCAAGAAGTCGATCGACGAGGTGGTCGAGACTCTGCAGTCGCGGGGTCTCGCGCTGCGCCAGGATTGACGACGGCAAGACGTTCTGCTCTTCTGACCCATGCTCTGATGCGACACGCAAAGATACGCAACAAGCTCAGCCGCGACTCCGCCCACCGCAAGGCGCTTCTGATGAATCTCTGCAAGGAGGTGATCGAGCACGAACGGATCGAGACGACGGAGGCGAAGGCGAAGGCTGTCAAGCCTGAGCTGGAGCGCCTGATCACGCTCGGCAAGCAGGGCACGCTGCATGCTCGGCGGCAGGCGCTGTCCGCGCTCGCCCAGGACAAGTTTGCCGTCTATCGCCTCTTCGAGGAGATCGCCCCCCGCTACGCCGAGCGGCCTGGCGGCTACACGCGGATCCTGAAGCTCGGACCTCGCCGCTCTGATGCGACGGAGATGGTGCTGATCGAGCTCGTCTGAGCGGTGCGTGGAGGCGGTGGGACAGCTCACGCCTCTGTCGCGCATCTGTGCGCTGCGGCCCGTCGGCCGTCGCGCGAGGGCCGACGCTGCCCGCCGTGATCACGAAGCTCATCCTCGAATACGATGGAGCGGGCTTCGTCGGCTGGGCGGCCCAGCCTGGGCGCAGGAGCGTCGAGCAGGAGCTTCGCGGTGCTCTCGGAAAGCTCGCAGGCCACGCAGGCGCCGGTCGCTCGGTTGCGCTCACGGTCGCAGGACGCACCGACCGAGGCGTGCACGCCTGGGGCCAGGTCGTCGGCTATGAAGGCGAGGCTGTGGATCGGAGGCGGCTGAACGCTCTGCTTCCGCCTGATATCGCGGTGCTCGACTCTCAACAGGCTCCCGATGGCTTCAATGCGCGCCGGGACGCGGTGAGCCGCACATACTGCTACAGGGTGCTCAACGACAGCACCCGCAGCGTGTTCCTCGCGGCAACCTCGTTGCAGTGCCAAGCGCACCTCGACCTCGCTTCCCTCGAGCAGTGCGCCGCCGCACTGATCGGCACCCACGACTTCACCGCCTTCACCCCGAGCGCAACCGACCACGTGCGCTTCGAGCGAGAGGTGCTCAGAGCTGCATGGGTCATCGAGGGCCCCCTGCTCGAGTTCTGGATAGAGGCAGACTCTTTCATGCGCCACATGAACAGGGTTCTCGTCGGCACGATGCTCGAGGTTGCGCGTGGGCGTCGCACGATCAGCGGCTTCCGCGAGCTTCTGCAAGGGCGCCCGCGGTCTGAGGCGGGTCCGACCGCGCCACCGCATGGCCTCGCACTTGCGAGCGTGCGCTACCCGCAGGACTCGATCGATGCTCTCACCCCCGCGGCGAGGCTGCGTCGTTGGCCTGCTCCGAAGGGCCCAGCGGGGGCGGGGCCTATCCTGGGGGGCGATGCTCGACGTGCTGCTCACAAACGATGATGGGATCGATGCCGAGGGACTCCAGGTGCTTCGCAGGGCCCTTCTCCAGATCGAGGGCGTCCGGCTTGGCGTCATCGCGCCTGATGGCAACCGCTCGGCGACCGCGCGTTCGATCACGACGCGGCGTCCACTCTGGGTCGAGGAGGTCGATTTCGGCGACGGCAGCGTCGGCTACGCAACCGACGGCACGCCTGTCGACTGCGTGCGGCTTGCGAGCCTTGGGGCGATCGACGGCTTCGACGTCGACGTCGTCGTCGCTGGGATCAACCATGGTGCCAATCTCGGCGATGACATCACCTACTCCGGCACCGTCGCCGCCGCCCTCGAGGGACTCGTCCTCGGCTTGCCGGCGATCGCGATATCACAGCAGAGCAGCGGGCGCACTTTCGGCTACAGCAGCGATGGTGGGTTCACCTTCGACGTCGCCGCCGAGTTCGCTGCCAGCCTGATCGAACGCATCGAGGAGATGCCGATGCCGCCACAGACCCTGCTGAACGTCAACGTGCCCGCCGGCGCGCCGAACGACGTCGAGGTGACGACGCTCGGAAAGCGCATCTACAGAGACGAGCTGCGGCTCGAGCACATCGACCATGGTCCTCCTGCGCGGCGTCGCTACTGGATCTACGGGGATGACCCCGGGTTCCAAGAGGAGCCGGGGACCGACCTCGCGGCCATCGCCTCCGGAGCGATCGCGGTCACGCCGTTGCATTTCGATCTCACCTACCGCCCAGGTGTGCAGATGCTGCGCACCTTCGATCTCGCAGGACTGCTGAAGGCGCGCTCGAAGCGGAGCCGAGCATCTTGAGCGTGCCGCTCGAACGTGACGCAGCCGGCTCCGATGACGAGGCGGGCCCCCGAAGGTCGGCTGCCACAGCGAAGGAACGTCAGCGAGTGCTGCAGCTGCGAAGGCTCATCGCATACCACGCGCATCGTTACTACGCGCTCGATGACCCTGAGATCGGAGACGACGCCTATGACGCTCTGGTCGAGGAGCTGAAGCAGCTCGAAGCGCTCCACCCAGACCTGCGCAGCACAGACTCCCCGACGCAGCGTGTCGGTGCTGAGCCCGTCAGCGAGCTCGAGAAGGTCGAGCACCTCGAGCCGATGCTGTCCCTGGCGAACGTGCACTCAGAGCCCGAAGTGAAAGCCTGGGTGCAGAGGATGGAAGGGCACCTGAGGCGTGAAGGGATCGCGGAACCGCGCTTCCGGTTCGTCGTCGAGCCGAAGGTGGACGGTCTCGCGATCAGCCTCCTCTACAGGGACGGGCTGCTCGAGCGCGGCGCGACGCGCGGCAACGGCGTCATGGGGGAGGACGTCACCCACAACCTGAGGACGATCGAGGCGATCCCGCTCGTGGTCGATGGTGCGCCTGCGCTGCTCGAGGTCAGGGGCGAGATCTACATCTCGACGCACGATTTCGCCGCGCTGAACGAGCGTCAGGCGCAGGCGGGGCTTTCCACGTTCATGAACCCGCGGAACGCGGCTGCCGGCAGCATCAGACAGCTCGACCCTGCGCTTGCAGCACAGCGGCCGCTGTCGATCTGGTGCTACCAGGTCGGCGTCACCGATGGCCTCACCTTCCAGACGCACTTCGAAGCGCTCACCTGGCTGCGCTGCCACGGCTTCAGGGTCAACGACGACATCAGGCTGCTCGACACGGAGCAGGAGGCGATCGCGCAGTGCGAGGAGTGGGAGCGCCGACGCAGGGAGATCGACTTCGAGATCGACGGCGCGGTCATAAAGGTCGATGATCTCGAGCTGCAACGCCGACTCGGCGCGGTTGGACGAGAGCCGCGCTGGGCGGTCGCCTGGAAGTTTGCGCCAAGCACCGCGGTCACGACGCTGATCGGTGTGCATTGGAATGTTGGGAAGTCTGGAGATCTGCATCCTTATGCCGAGCTTGCGCCAGTCACGGTCGGTGGTGTCGTCATCAGGCAGGCGACCCTTCACAACGAGGAGGACCTCGAGCGCAAGGACCTGCGTCCAGGTGAGGAGGTGATCGTTCTGCGCGCGGGTGAGGTCATTCCGCAGGTCGTCTCGCCGGCGCCGCATGTCGTCGAGCGCAGCGAGCGGCCTGCCAAGCCGGTGCCGCCGGCGCGGTGCCCGTTCTGCGGCACGCCGACGATCAAGATGCCAGGCAGCGTGTTCACGAGGTGCCCGAACGTTGCCTGCCCAGAGCGGCGGCGGCAGCTGCTGAAGCATTTCGTCTCGAGCACGGCGATGGACATAGATGGCCTCGGCGAGAAGCAGGTTGCGATGCTGCAGCAGCATCGGCTCGTCGAGACGCCCCCCGACCTCTACGCGCTCACGGCCGAGCAGCTGATGGCGCTCGAGGGCTTTGGCGAGGTCTCATCGCGCAAGCTGATCTCTTCGATAGAGGCTTCGAAGCGGCGCCCATTCGCACGGGTGCTGTTCGCGCTTGGCATCGAGGAGGTGGGGGAGGTGACGAGCCGCAACCTCGCGCTTGGCTTCAGAGACATCGACTCGCTGCTGAATGCAGGTGCTGATGAGATCGCGCAGACTCCGGGCGTTGGCAGAAAGACGGCGGCGATGATAAGGCACCAGCTCGATGAGCCGAGCATGCGCGAGCTGATCGACCGTCTGCGCGCGGCGGGGCTGCAGTTCGCCGAAGGGGGCCCGCCACCGCGTGACGGCCCGCTCGCCGGCAGGAGCTTCGCCCTCACCGGGACGCTGCCAATCTGGAGTCGGGAGCAGGCGAGCGAGCAGATCCAGGCCGCTGGCGGCCGAGTCCTCAGCGACATCTCGGCGAAGACCGACTACCTGCTCGCGGGTGATCGGCCAGGCTCGAAGATCGACAGGGCGCAGAGGTTGAAAGTGCCCGTGATCGACGAACGGCAGCTGAGGGAGATGCTTCAGGGCGATCGACAGAGTGCGGAGGGACCGGCGGAGAGCTGAGGCTCGCGCTGATCGCCAGCACCGCTGAGGAGCACTCCTCGGGTGCACAGCTGAGGTGTGCGCTCACGCGGCGTGCGGTGTGGGGCGCGCTCGAGGCTGGGTGCAAGCCTGCTGCTCAGGCGGCGGAGTCGAGTGCGCTGAGCAGACGGTCAGCGTCGGCAGGGTCGCACACGGTGATCCTCACATGCTGCTGGTCACCGAGGGGGGCGCCTGGCGCCACGATCACGCCACGTTCGGCGAGGCGGCCTGCAAGCTCGCCTCCGCCGATCCGAGGCGCAGAGACCCAGAGAAAGTTGGCGGCGCTGTCGGCGACGTCGCACCCCCTGCTTCTCAGCTGCTGCATCAGTCTGGATCGCTGCTCTGAGACAGCCTGAACGCGCCTGTGCAGCGTGCCCTGGCAGCTGCGCAGCGTCTCCATCACCCCGGCCTCGGTGAGGTCGCTGACGCCGTACTCTGGAGCGAGCTCCGCGATCAGGCCCTCCGCGCCGGGGCCACCGACGACGTAGCCGCAGCGCAGCCCCGCAAGCCCCCATGCCTTTGAGAAGCTGCGGAAGACGAGCAGGCGCGGGTGGCGCTCGGACAGCTCGACCGATTGAGCGCTGAGCTCATCGCCCGCGTACTCGATCAGAGCCTCGTCGAGCAGCACAGCGACGGTCTCAGGCAACCCGCTCATCAGCTCATCCAGTGCGTCAGCCGAGATCAGCTCGCCAGTCGGATCGTTTGGGCGCGCGATCGCGATCAGCCGGCAGTCGTGCTCTGGTACTGCTCGCAGCAGGTCCTCGACGCCTCCTGCGATCGCGATCGCAGCGCAGTTCGCGCGCTGGGCGATCTTTGGCAAGAGCGGGTGCGAGGGCCACGGGCACAGCAGTGCCTGCCCTGGCCTGAGCAGCGCGGAGGCGGCGCTCTGGAGCAGCTGTGATGCGCCGCAGCCGATGGCGATCCTCTCGGCTGGCAGGCGGAGCCGGTGGGAGAGCTCGCTGAGCAGCTGAGCGCCGCTCGGGTAGCGATGCATCCCGCGCCTTGCCGCGAAGGTGACGGCACTGACGACGTCAGGGTGCGGTGGCTGGGGTGAGACGGTGTTCGACAGGTCCAGCGAGGGCACCTGCGCGAGCTGCCTTGCCTTGCGCTCCGCGTTCTCTGCCCGCAGCGCCTTGTTCACCTCCTCCTCAGGGAGAGCCTGAAACTGCTTGTAGTAGTCGAGCAGCCCCATGCGATGCTCAGGGCCGGTTGCCAGAGCTGATGCTCGAGCCCGGGCCGTGGATGACGATGAACCAGAACAGGAACGCTGAGCCGCAGATCACCGCGGTCGCCGCGAAGATCCGCCCTAGGACTCCCGAGCGCTGGTCGCGGCCTGCGGCCCGCCTGACGAGAATCCAAGCGTAGTCGATCCGTCTGAGGAGAGCGAGCACACCGAAGAGCAGCACGGCGAGCGCAACGAATGCGAGCAGGATGCCAAGGCTGACGCTGCCTGTGAGATAGTCGATCTGCGACCCGATCCAAAGGCAGGCGAGCGGGATCGGGACCCAGCAGACGAGGCAGAGCAGCACCATGCACGCGAACAGGGCGTTTGCGATCGCCGAATCTGTCTTCTGCCTCCGAGGCCCCTTGCGCTCAGGATCGGCCCTGAAGCGCAGCGGCGATGTGCCCGGTCGCCGACCTACAAACAGCCCGCCTGTTTCGCTTGGGTCGCTTCGCATTCGGATCCCCTTCGCGCCGCCTGCAGCCTTCTGCTGTGCTGAGCGCCTGGGTATACGCTAGCGCGAGAGCGTCCGCTCCACCGATCGCGCGGCTCGGCGGCGCACCGCCTGCGAGCCGACGCTGCGGATGAGGCGCACTTCGCACACTAGCTCGCATACATCGCGTCGAGTGTACTCGCGTAGACGCTCTCGATCACGCTGCGCTTCACCTTCAACGTTGGCGTGAGCTCGCCCCGCTGTTGGGAGAGGTCGTGGTCGAGGATCGTGAACTTCTTCACCTGCGCGACCTGCGCCCAGCGCCGGTTGACCTCGTCGAGCTTCTCCTGGATCATCTCGATCACCTTTGGGTGCTTTGCGAGCTGCCCGATCTCCTCCGGCAGGCCCTGCTGCCTCGCCCAAGGCAGGATCTCTTCCTCGTCGAGCGTGATGAGCATCACGGGGTAGGGGCGCCTGTCACCGTGCATGACCGCCTGAGAGACCCAGCGACAGCGCTTCATCTCGTTCTCGAAGTTGGCTGGGGTGATGTTCTTGCCGCCTGCCGTGATGATGAGGTCCTTCTTGCGCCCGACGATGTAGACGTATCCGTCATCATCGATCTCCCCGAGGTCACCGGTGTGCAGCCAGCCGTCCACGACTGCGCCGAACTCGGTTTCCTTGTGGCGGTAGTAACCCGCGAAGACGTTCGGCCCCTTGATCAGCAGCTCCCCGTCCGGCGCGATCATCGCCTGCACGCCTGGGAGCGGCTTGCCCACGCTGCCGAACCTGTGCTCCTCCCGCGTCGAGACTGTCGCTGCGGTCGCGGTCTCCGTCATTCCGTAGCCCTCGAGTACGGGCACTCCGCAGGCGTAGAAGAATTCGAGGATCTCCCTCGCGATCGGCGCCGCCCCGCTGACCGCTTCCCGCAGGCGTCCCCCGAACGCGGCCCTCACGTTCTTGAACAGCTTCTCCTCAGCCTCTTCGAAGGGCCTTTGAAGCTCGGCAGGGACCTGCTTGCCTTCGGATTCGAGGTCTCTGACGGCGATGCCGACCTTCGTTGCGTTCTCGAGCGTCGCCGCATCGACGTTCGCTGATACGAGCGTGTAGATCTTCTCGAAGATTCGTGGGACCGACGGCAGGTAGGTCGGCTTGACTTCTGCGAGCTCGACTATCACCTGCTTCGTGTCGCCGCCGAAGTAGGCGAGCGTGAGCCCGAGGTCGAACACGACGAGCTGCAGCAGCAGTGCGAAGGAGTGGGCGAGCGGCAGGTAGAGGTAGACGACGGCGTCGTCTTCGGATTTCAGCGAACCTCGCTCCTCGACCATGTCGATGATCGCCCTGTAGTTGCGATGCGTGAGGACGCAGCCCTTCGGGAAGCCGGTCGTGCCGGATGTGTAGATGATCGTGTAGACGTCATCAGGCTCGATCTGGTCGCGACGGGTCTCGAGCTCGGAGAGGGCAACCGCCTCCCCCGCGCTCTTCAGCTGCTCGAGCGTGAGCGTCTCAAACGGCAGCTCCGGCAGCTCTGCATCATCGGTGGGTGGTTCGATGAGTATTGCGGCGCGGAGGTCTGGGACCTGCTCGCGGATCTCGATGATCTTCGCGAGCTGACTCTCGTCCTCGCAGAAGATGACGCTCGCGCCAGAGTCGGAGATCACCCAGCCGCACTCTTCAGGGGAGTTCGTCTGGTAGATCGGCACCGCGACTGCGCCGATGTCCGTGATTGCGAGGTCCACGTAGGACCACTCAGGCCGCGTGTTGGCGAGGATGCACACCCGCTCCCCCCGCTGAACGTGAAGTGCGAGGAGGCCGAGTGTGATCTGCCTGACGATGTGCTCGACCTGCGCGTAGGTGAGGTCCTGCCAGGATCCATCCCGCTTGCAGCGTACGGCTGCGCGTTCGCGATGGCGCGCGGCCGCGGAGGCGATGAGGCCTGCGATCGTCTTCGTGGCGCTCCTCGTGGCAGTGCTGGACTCCATTGCTTTCTCTCCTCCTCGGTGGACAGAGCTGGCTTTACAGAGCACTGGGACACCAGCGATGTTATGCCCTCGTCGCCTGCTCTGCTCGAGAGCGAGCGACAGCGTGGCACGCGGCGCTCGGCGCGTCTATCTGATCACGCGGGGGCGTTTGCGCGCGGCTCGCTCTGCTTGATGCTTGCCAAGAACAGGCTCTTGTCGATGCGTCCGTGGAAGACCGGCACGCCGAGCTCCAAGCACTTCGAGAGGACTTCCCTGCGCTCGAGGCCAGCTTCGCGCGCGAGCTCGGTTGGTGTGACGTGGTTTCCCATCGGCAGATCTCCTCTCTCGACGGCGTTGTGAGATGCCCTCATGTATAGCGCTCTTCGCGGACACACGCAATCGATCGCACCAACGCGTCCCGTCGGCGCAAGGCGGCTGCAGGACTGCTGTCGCCGGGCGATCAGATTGGATTGCGGATGTCTATGAAGCGGTGCTCGACGCCGAAGGCTTCGGAGAGGTGCTCGCCGAGCTTTGCGATTCCGAACGTCTCCGTCGCGTGGTGGCCGGCTGCGAGGAAGTTGATCGAGCCCTCGCGTGCGAGCGCGAGAGCGCGCTCCGCCGGCTCTCCCGTGATGAACGCATCGGCGCCTGCGTCGATCGCCTCCGGCAGAAAGTCTGTACCGGCGCCGGTGACGATGCCGAGCCGCCGCACCCTGTCCGGCCCCTCCGCGAGCACGAGGGGGATCTGCCCAGTGGCGTGCTGAACCCGCGCTGTGAGGCCCTCGTCGCCATCGAGAGCGATCCCCTCGCCAGGTGCCTCTCCGAGGTACCCGATCGGCACACCGTGATGTGAGGCGAACGGACGGAGGAGCTGCAGGCCGAGCGCGCGTGCGAGCAGCGCGTTGTTGCCGAGCTCCGGGTGGGCATCGAGCGGCAGGTGGTAGGCCGCGAGCGCGAGTTCGTGATCGAAGAGGACCTTCAGACGCCGCTTCAACGCGGCGTCGACGCGGTGCGGCCCTTCGCCCCAGAACAGGCCGTGATGGACGAGCACGAGATCGGCTCCAGCCAGCGCTGCGTGCTCGAACAGCTCGAGGTGGGCGCTGACCCCGGTGACGATCATGCGGACGCTTGGTGGGCCAGCGACCTGGAGGCCATTGTGCGCGTAGTCTCGAAAGCGCTGAGGTTCGAGCAGTGCCTCTGCGCAGTCGAGGATCTCCTGCAGCGCTGCTGCCATCAGTCCATGATGGCGCGACTCTGGGACGGAATCGTACGCTCCAGGCGTGCAGCGCCCTGCGCTCTCCTGCTTGGTGCCGCTGGACCGCGAGCTCGCGGAGAGGCAGGGCTTGGCATCCGCGGCGCGCTGCGGCGTTCGCTGTTGTCGGCTGCGGCGCTGTGGGATACTGAGATCGCGTCGGGGCGTGGCGCAGCCTGGTAGCGCGCACCGTTCGGGTCGGTGAGGTCCCCGGTTCGAATCCGGGCGCCCCGATACGCAGGCCTTCACGTTTGAAGGCCTGCTGAGTTCACGTTTGGGGCTCGCAGGTCGCCCTGCCCGCGGGCTCTTCGTGTGCCGGGGCGCTGGTGCTGCTGCCGGGGGCGGCGCCGCCGGCTCGATGAAGGATCTCAGCCCGCCCGGACGGGCTCTGCGGAGGTCTCTGAGGCC
>JAJYUP010000078.1 GCA_021792455.1 Actinomycetes bacterium
GCCCTTGCGCGCGAGGGCGCTCGGTGCAGGGGACTGGGAGACGACGGTGCCCGCAGGCTGCGAGCGCTCGACGCGTTCGCTCACCTGACCGACGCTGAGACCCGCTTCCGCGATCGCTTCCTTCGCAGAGGACAGCAGCTGCCCTGTGAGGTGGGGCACCTTCACGCGCGGCAGGCCGCTGGAGACGAGCACGGAGACCGCCGTGCCGCTCTGCACGCTCGCGTTCGCGGCAGGGTCGGTGGCGATCACATCCCCTTCAGGGGTGCTTTCGCTCGGCTCGTATCGCTGCTTCGGCGTGAGGTGGTGGGCCTCGAGGACACCGATCGCCTTCGAGGCATTCTCGCCGAGCACGCTCGGGACGGTCGTGCTCGGAGGCCCTGTGGAGAGCACGATCGCGACGACGCTGCCCCGTTCGACGCGCTGCCCGGCGGCGGGCTGCTCCGAGGAGATGAGCCCCCTGCCGACGGTGGCGCTCGGAGCGGAGGAGAGCGCGGCCTTCAAATGCGCGCGCTGAAGCTGTTGCCTCGCCGCCGCTGCGGTGCGCCTGATCACATTCGGCACGGTGGTGCTGCGAGGTCCAGCGAGCAGCAGCACGGCGGCGACCCCAACGACGATCAGCAGCACGAGCAGTCCGAAGAGCCAGAGCAGCCAGTGCCTGCGTGGGCTGCGCCGGGAGGGGTCCCCGCCATGGAGGTCCGGCGAGGTGTCGCCCTCACGCGAGCTCGCGAGCAGCATCGAGCCCGTCGGCGCCCCGTTGCCGCCCTCGTGGATCCCGCCAAGCCGCGCAGGCGCCGGCCAGGTTGCGGTCGCCTCGGGATCGGTGGCGAGCCCAATCGCAGCAGGCACGCCAACGGGCTCGATCGCACGCCCACCGACAGGCGCAGGCAGGCCTGCACGCACCTGTTCGAGCGCACCGATGAGCGCCTCAGCGGAGTCGTATCGCGCAGCAGGATCCTTTGCGAGAGTGGTGAGGACGACCTCATCGAGCTCCCTGCGCACCTGAGGGTTGAGCGCGCTCGGCGGCGTCGGCGCGCTCGAGATGTGGTGGAGGGCGATCGTGACCGCCGTTTCCCCATCGAAGGGGACGCGCCCTGTCAAGAGCTCATACAGCACGACGCCCACCGCATACAGATCGGAGGCCTCGCTGACGGCGTGGCCCTGGGCCTGCTCAGGGGAGAGGTACTGGGCGGTACCCATGATCGACCCTGTGAGCGTCATGTCAGAGGCGCCTGCGCGCGCGATCCCGAAGTCGGTCACCTTCGCGCGGCCCTCCTCGTCGAGGATGACGTTGTGCGGCTTGAGGTCCCTGTGGATGACCCCACGGCGGTGAGCGAACCGCACGGCTCTCAGCACCTGCAGGACGATGTCGATCGCCGCGGCTTCAGGCAGCGGCCCCTGCTCCTTGACGATCTGCTTCAGCGTCCGCCCAGGCAGGTACTCCATCGCGATGTAGTAGGTGCCATCCCACTCGCCACGGTCGAAGATCGCGACGACGTTCGGGTGAGAGAGCCCAGCGGCGCTCGAGGCCTCGCGCTTGAAGCGCTCGACGAACTCCTGGTCCTCGGCGAAGCGGTGGTGGAGGATCTTCACCGCCAGTCGACGGCCAAGCAGCCTGTCGACGGCGAGGTAGACGTCCGCCATGCCCCCAGAGCCGACCCGCTGGAGGATCTCGTAGCGGCCGTCGACGACTGTGCCTGAGACGATCATCGCAGTGCCGCTTCGAGGACCTTCTTCACGACGGGCAGCGCATACGTCGCCCCATATCCAGGCACGTTCGCGACGGTCGCGGCGACGGCGATCGTCGGTTTGCGGGCAGGCGCGAACGCGACGAACCAGGCGTCGTTCGTCGGCTGGCCGAGCACCGTTTCCGCGGTCCCCGTCTTGCCCGCGATCTGCACCCCAGGGATCTGCACGCCCTGGCCTGTGCCTTCTTTGACGACCGCTTCCATCATCGTCGTGATCTCTTCGGCCGTCGAGCGCCTCATGACGACGGACTGCACCTGAGGCTCGATCGTCTGCACCGTCGCGCCTTCAGGGTTGGTGATCCGCGCGGCGATGTGCGGAACCATCAGCCTGCCGCCGTTTGCGACGGTCGCCACCACCTCCGCCATCTGCAGCGGCGTGACCTTCAGGTGGTCCTGGCCGATGCCAAGGCGCCCGACATCGACGAGTGGACTGTCGACTGGGGTGAGCTGGCCATTGAAGTACTCGCCACTCGCCGACATTTCCTGCGCTGGGTATTCGAGCTTCGGCTCCGCATTGAAGCCATAGAGGTCCATGTAGCGTTCCATCGTCGCCTTGCCGACCCGCTCTGCGACCTGGGCGTACACGGTGTCGACCGAGAGCGCGAGCGCCTTCGTGAGGGTGATCTGCCCGAAGGTTTCGTTTTCGTCGTTGTGCAGCGGCACGCCGGAGATGAGGATCCCGTTGCGCCCGCTGAGCATCGATTCAGGCGTGAAGAGGCCGCTGTTGAGCGCAGCGGTGAGGGTGACGATCTTGAACGTCGACCCCGGCGCATAGCCGCCCTCGACAGCACGGTTGAAGAGCGGCGAGCCGGCGGCGTGCTCGAGGCGTTCTTCGCCCTGCGTGCTCGCCATCTCGTTCGGGTTGTAGGTCGGGGAGGAGACCATGGCCTCGACCGCTCCTGTGCTCGGAGAGAGCGCAACGACGGCCCCTTCCCTGCCGGCGAGCGCTTCGGAGGCCGCCCGCTGCAGGCTCGGCAGCAGCGTCGTGCGCACGGTGTCCCCCGCCGCAGTGACACCGTCGATCTGGTTGAGCAGCCCCTGCAGTCCGTTGCTCGAGGTGCCGGTGAGCGTCGCGTTGCGGTAGCGCTCGAACCCTGAGCTGCCCGGGTTGACGTAGGAGTAGCCGATGACGTTGGCGAACAGCGAGCCCATCGGATAGCGCCTTTCATAGGTGCCGAGCCGCGTCCTCACGCTCTGCGCGAGCACTTCTCCGTTGGCGGCGAGGATCGCGCCCCGCTGGACCCGCTCCTGCGCGAGCCGCGCCCTCGCGTTCGCCGGGTTGCTGCGCAGCGAGGCGGCTTCGAAGATCGTCCAGCGGGAGGTGAAGACGACGAGCACCGCGAACATGAGGACGACGAGTCCGAACGTGCGGGCAATCGGGCGGTTCACGGCGCTCGATCACCCCCCGCTGAGGCGGCCGAGTTCGAGTGCCCGCACGAGTTCCCCTGCGTTTTCTTCAGAGCGCAGAGCGTTGTTGAGCAGCGTCCTGCGGCTCTGCGGCGTGAGTGAGGCGGCGCTGACGCCGGAGACGTAGTCGGTCGTGTAGAGACGGATCCCCCCCGGCAGCACGTAGGGCAGACCCCTGAAGATCGTGACCTCCCCGCGCGCGTTCGTGCCGATGAAGAAGACGGACTGCATCGTGAGGTAGGCGGCCACGACGAGCAGCGCGAGCACGACTGCGGCGATGATCGTCGCGACGCGCGAGCGCCGGCGCCGACGGCCGTGCGCAGGCTCGCGCTGCGGCGCAGGGGCACGGGGAAGCTGAGGCTGCTGCGCGGAGCCGAGGGTTGGGGGCGCCTCGGCAAGCGCGGTTGCGCTGTGAGCCCTGGTCGGCTGCTCCTGTCCCTGGGCGAGGCCATCCGGCAACGTGAACAGCGGCTCGAGGCTCTGCATCGATCCGGACTGGGCCTGCTCGAGCCTGACGAGCACGGCGGTGATGTTGTCCCTGCCGCCAGCCTCGTTCGCCGCCTGCACGAGCGCGACCGCCGCGTCCCGCATGCTGAGGTGCTCGTTGAGGATCTCCGCAAGCAGCTGCTCGCTGAGCATCCCTGTGAGCCCATCGCTGCAGATCATGTAGACGTCGCCCGCCTCAGCGGGGAAGGTGTGCGCGTCGACGAGAACGCTCGCCTCCGGCCCAAGTGCCCGCGTGATGATCGAGCGCTGCGGATGCTCCTCCGCCTCCTCCGGGGTGAGCCTGCCCTGGCGGATGAGCTCGTCGACGAGCGAGTGGTCCTCGGTGAGCCGCTCGAGCTGACCATCCCGCATCCGGTAGGCACGGCTGTCGCCGACGTGGGCGACCGTCACCTCCCGCTCGCCGACGTACAGCGCCGTCATCGTCGTGCCCATGCCCGCATGTGCCGCGTCTCTGTGCGAGAGCTCATAGATGCGCGCGTTCGCACGCTTGGCGCTCTCGATCAGGGCCTGCCGCGGGTCGGAGAAGTCCGTCCCCGCCTCGCCGAGCACCTCGACCGCGATGCGCGAGGCGACCTCTCCAGCCTGCGCCCCGCCCATCCCGTCGGCGACGGCGAACAGCGGGCAGCGGTCGAGCAGGGAGTCCTCGTTCGCGCGCCGCTGGCGGCCCGTGTCCGTGATCGCATAGTGCTCTGCGACCGCGAGCATCAGTCGACCTCGAACGTGAACTCAGAATCCCCGATGCGTATGCGGTCGCCGGCGTGCAGCGGACGGGGGCTGTCGAGCAGCTCCTCGTTGAGATAGGTGCCGTTCGTGGAGCCGAGGTCCTCGAGCACGAGGATCCCCCCCTGCTCGAAGATGCGGGCGTGGCCGCTGGAGGCGAAGGGATCTTCGAGCCTGATCGCCGCCTGGCTGCCACGGCCGAGGACGACCTCGCCGTCGAGGTCGTAGATCATCCCAGGCTCATGGTCAGGAGCGCGCTCGACGACGAGCCGAGGCGAACGCTGCAGCACATCGACCGCACGCAGCGCAGAGGCGCTGAGCATGCCCGTGGCATCCGAGGCGCTGAGTGCGCCAGCCGGCTGGGGCAGAGCGCCTCGCACCTCGCGCCCAGCAGCGCCGCGCCGCCCGCGCGCGCGGCGCACCCCCCTCCCCTCCACACCTGAGGTGCCGCTGCGCAGATCCCGGACTGCGCTTCCCGCAACCCACAGCAGGAACAGGTAGAGCACAACGAGGAAGCCGTACTTCAACGCCACCGAGATCGGTGTGAGCGAGCTCATAGCAGCTCGAAGACCACCTCAGTCGAGCCGAGCACGAGCACCTCGCCCGAGCGCAGCGGCAGCGGGCGTCCAGATCCTTCGACGCGGCGGGAGCCGACTCGCACCCCGTTCGTCGAGCCGAGATCCCGAAGGACCCAGCCCTCGCCTTCCGGCCTGATCTCCGCATGGCGACGAGAGACGCCGCTGTCGGCGAGCACGATGTCGCAGTCGCGGCTGCGCCCGATGACGCCGCCAGCCGCGGGCAGCGGCAGGCGTCTGCCATCGACGAGCAGGCTCGCCTGCCTGCCGCCGCGGACAGGCGCCTGCTGCAACGGCTCCCGCAGCCGGCGCGCGCCGCTGTAGAGCATCGTCCCGCCGACGCCCAGCTCAGCGGGGAACCGGTGATGCAGATCAGCGAGCTCCTGAGCGCCGAGGTGATCGTCAGGCCCGCGCTCTGCAGCGCGCGAGCGTCGATCGTCGATGTGATCGCGATCGGCGAGGAGATGGTCCTCGTCATCCTGAAGCCGGAGAGGGTGGGTCTGGATTCCGAATTCGCCGAGCTGCAGCTCCCTGTCGGTGTGGAAGGTGATGATCGGCCTGCCAGCGAGCGTGAGCTGCTCGCGCCGCGCGTGCTCGAGCAGGTACGCGCACAGCTCATCGATCACCTCCTCCTCGATGCCGTCATAGTGATCGCGGTCCTGCGAGGAGAGCCAGATGTCATATTCATGCGGAGCGTAGAGGCGAGTGACAGAGGTGGTCGTGTGCGCGTCCATCTCCCTGACGAGCTTGCGTGCGAGCTCGATGGGGCGAACCTCCGAGCGGAACATCCGCCCGAACGTGCCCTCTACGAGGTCTTCCATCTTTGACTCGAACGATCTGAGCAGGCTCATCGGACTGAACCGGCCGCAGCGCGCGAGGACCGACCTCGAAGCGCCCGGCCGAAGCAACCAGCTTGCGGCTGTCGACGGAACATCTTGCGGCTGAACATCTTGCGGCTATCCACTTTAGGCCCGATGTGGCTTTCGGGCGCACTCACGATACGGCTCTGCGGCTCAGCGCGCCGCGCAGGCCGCCTGATCTGCGCGCGATCTGAGCACGAGCGCCCTCGAGATGAGGACGACGAGCGCGGCGAGGATCGCTCCAAGGATCGCGGGCGCACTGAGAAGCCCGACCGCCTGGGCAGCGTGGGAGGTGAGCTGGAGCGCAGGCGCGAAAGGGCCGAGCGCAGAGGTGACGACGTGAGGTCCAAGCATGACGAGGACGCTCCAGCAGGCGGACAGTGCAGCGGCGGCAGGGAGGCTGCAGCGAGAAAGCAGCGGCGGCCCAATCAGTGCACAGAGACCCCAAACGGCGGCGGCGCCAAGAAGCGCGACGGAGATGAGCGGCAGGAGCGCATGAGCGCTCGCTGACACCGAATGCAGGAAGCGAGGAGGAGGTGGGGCGAAGTGCGGCGGCGCATGGGAGCCTGAGGGCAGTGAGTGAGAGCCTGCGAGGCCCCGATGAGCAGATCCTTCCACCGAGAGCTGCCCAGAGAGCAGAATCGCACCGGCAAGCGCCGTCCTGGTTGCAAGCTGCGTGAGGCAGACCCAATAGAACCCAAGCGCACCAAGCGCGAAGCGGCGATAGGGGGAGCGCTGCAGCGCGGCGAAGGCAGGGTAGGCGAGCGCAAGCCCGCTGAGGCCAAGCGCAGGGGCGAGCGCAGGCACGACGAGCCAGGAGGGGCCAGCGCGTGAAGGCATGATGAGAAGCAGCGGCAGCGCCCCAGCGAGCAGGATGACGCTGAGGCCAGGACGACTGGAGGCGAAGGCCCAGGCGATCGCGGCGAGAAGCGCAAGCAGCCAAAGCGCTCTGGGGATGGGGAGGATGCCAGAGCTTGGACGCCCTGGACGACCAGACGGCGCCGAAGGGCGCGTGCGCGAAACGGAGGGCTCTCCCTCCGCCTCGACCTCCCTTTGCGCCGAATCGTCCTGAAGGTCGCTTCCAATGGCGGGACGAGGGGCTTCGGCGAGCGTCCTCAGCCGCGTGCGAGCAGTGCGTGCGCTGGGTGCGGTGGGTGCGGTGGGTGCGGTGGGTGCGGTGGGTGCGGTGGATTCAGTCTCCGCGTGCGTGAGCGCCGTCTCGGACTGCGTGAGCGCCGTCTCGGACTGCGTGAGCGCTGTCCCCGCGTCAGTGAGCGCACTCTGTCTCCCGCCGCGCCCGCCGCGCGCGTCGACCTGCGCGCCGCTGGGGCGCAGTGTGGCGCCTCCGTGCCCAGGGCGGGCGTCGCGAAGGGACACCGTCATCTGGTGCAGGGCCTCCCTCACCGCCTCCGCGAGCTGTGTGAGCGTGCCCCGCCTCTCTGGGCTTCTGTGCAGCGCGCGGTCGATCGCCTCGCAGAGCCCAGGCGGAAGGTCTGGCCGCAGGCGCATGAGAGCAGGCAGCTGAGTGCCGATGCGCCTCACCGTCGCAGCTGCGCTCGCTGCACGCACAGGGTTCTCGCCAGTGAGCGCCTCATATGTGACGAGCGCGAGCGAGTAGAGGTCGGCGGCGGGCCCGGCGGCCCGCGCCTCGCTCTGCTCAGGCGCCATGTAGGCGAGCGTCCCAAGCACGTCGCCGGTGGCGGTGAGCGGCTGCTCCCCGTCGAGCCGCGCTCCCCCGAAGTCGGTGAGCTTCGCGACCGCGGGGTCTGAGCGATCCGACGGCACGAGGATGTTGTGGGGCTTGACGTCGCGGTGGACGACGCCACGATCGTGGGCATGTTGAAGCGCATCGCAGAGGGCGAGCGAGATGCGCAGGATCTCCTCGTCGGCGAGCGCGTCCTTGGCGATGAGCTGCGCGAGCGTCTGCCCATCGACGAGCTCTGTGATGAGGTAGGAGACTCCATCCTCAGAGCACGCCTCATAGAGCGCGACGATCGAGGCGTGGGAGAGCCGCGCCGCCGCTTGTGCCTCCCTCGTCGCACGCTCTGGCTCGCCGCCTGGGATCCGCTTCAGCGCGACCATCCGTCCAAGCAGCTCGTCCTTCGCCGCCCACACCTCGCCAAACCCGCCTGAGCCGAGCCTTTCGCGCAGGCGGTAGCGGCGGAGCAGCAGCTCCCCAGCGTGAGCGTGGAGCGGTGTGGTCACAGACTCCACCGTCTCGATCGGTTCGCCCTGAGCGCCTGCGCCCCTGCCAGATCGCGCAGGGGTTGCCGCGATGAGCGAGAAGTTGCAGAGCAGGTGAGAAGAAGTCCGTGCGCCTGACGGGTCATACTTGTGGCTCGCCGGTAGCAGCACTGCAAGGGAGCAAGCTCGTGTCGTTCTTCAACGACGATGACGGACCTCCAACCTCATCGTCACCGTCGGCAACAGGCAGCCGATCATCGATCGGCCACACAGGGAGAAGGCCGAGGCCGCGCAGCCCACACCGCAGCGGCTCCCCAAGCGCGCAGGCGCGGCACGCGGTGATGGTGCGGCGCCGCATCGCGGCAGGCGCTCTGGTCGTGCTTCTGATCCTGATCATCCTGCTGATAAGCGCCGCCGTGAAAGGGGGCAGGGCGACCGCGCTGACGGCATACAACCGCACCGTGAACGAAGTCGCCCGACAGTCCGAAGCACAGGTTGGCAGGAAGATGTTCGAGAAGCTGCTCGGCGCAGGCGCAGGGGAAGCGCTGAGCGTCGAGGTCGCCCTCGATCAGGTCCACAGCGAAGCTGAAGGGCTGCTCTCGCGTGCGCGCGCGCTGAGCGTGCCAACCGAAGTGGTCGAAGCGCAGCGCAACCTCCTGCTCGCGCTCGAACTCCGCAGCGAAGCCGCAGGCAAGGTGGCCTCGCTCGTGCGCGCAGCCCTCGGCGGCAAGGACCACTCCGCAGACACGCAGATCGCAGGCGACATGGAGATGCTGCTCACCTCCGACGTGCTGTGGTCGCAGCGGGTGATGCCGTTGATCGCCGAAGCGCTGAGCGCCGCTGGAGCGAGCAGCTCGAGCACAGCGATGAGCCGCTCCCTGCCAAACCTCGGCTGGCTCAACGCAGAAACGGTCGAAAACAGGCTGGGCGGCACGCAGGCGAGCGCCTCTGGCAAGCTCTCCCCAGGCACTCATGGCGACGCGCTGACGGCGGTGAGCGTGGGCACGACGACGCTGCAGCCAGAACCGGCGGTGAACCGTCTGCCGGCGGGAACGAGCCCCGTGTTCACCGCCTCCGTTGAAGACAGCGGCGAAAACGAAGAGACGAAGGTGCGCGTCGAAGTGACGGTGACGAGCAACGGCAGCTCGAGCACGTCGAGCCGCACGATCGGCAGCATAAAGCCGAAAGAAACGGTGAACCTGAACATCCCCGCAAAAGTCCCTGCGGGCGTCGAAGCGAAGGCGGCGGTGAAGGTCGACGCGGTCCCAGGCGAGACGAACCTCGCGAACAACGTAGGCAGCTATCTCGTGTTCTTCGAATAGCATCGAACATCAGGCCGACAGTCCCCGCCAATGATCGCAACAGCACTCACGAGCACGACCGGCATCGTCGCAATCGCCGCAGCCGCGGCAGCGGCGGTTGCGCTGATCGCCGCAGCGGCGCTCGCACTGACGCTGAGACGCGTGCAGCAGCGTCAGCGCATCGTCCTCGGCGAGGAGGGCAGGCGCGACCTGATCGCGCACGCGGCATCTCTGCAGCAGGCGTTCTCCGCGCTCGAGGACGAGATGACCGGGGCGGCGGAGAGCCTGGGGGCAAGGCTCGGGGCGGTGGAGGATGCGCTGAGGGGCACGATCTCCCACCGCTCACTCGTCCACTACGACGCCTACAACGAGACCTCAGGGCGCCAGTCGCTCTCGATCGCGCTGCTCGACGCAGAGCGGACAGGGCTCGTGATCAGCTGCATCCATCACCGCGACCAGGCAAGGGTGTACGCGAAGGAGCTGCGGAGGGGGCAGGCCGACAGGGAGCTCTCCCCTGAGGAGGCGGAAGCGGTGCAGCTGGCGCTCTCCTCGCAGCCCCCTGACGACGCGGAGGGGATGAGCGGCGCAGCGGGTCGCGACGACGGCGCCCCGCGCCGCACACGAGCTCCGC
Source organism: Actinomycetes bacterium (assembly GCA_021792455.1). Lineage (GTDB taxonomy): Bacteria > Actinomycetota > Thermoleophilia > Solirubrobacterales > Solirubrobacteraceae > Palsa-744. Next base: position 9,931 of record JAJYUP010000078.1, read on the forward strand.
AGGAGACGGATGGCAGGCGGCGAGCGCGCTGAGGGTGGGCGTCCACGCGTCGGCTACCTCGGCCCTGAGGGAACCTTCAGCGAGGAGGCGCTGCTCGCGGGCGTAGAGGAAGAGGCGATCGAGCCAGTCGGGCTCGAGACCTTCCAGGACACGCTGCTCGCCCTGAGAAGCGGAGAGGTGGAGTGGGCGATCCTGCCGATCGAGAACTCACTGGAGGGCTCAGTGACCGCAATCCTCGACCTGCTCGTCGAACATGGCGATGAGGCGATGATCGTCGGCGAGGAGCTTCTGCGCGTGAAGCACTGCCTCATCGCCGCAGATGAGCTTCCGCTCTCACAGATCAGCCACGTGCTCACCCATCCACAGGTCCCCGGCCAGTGCCGGCGCTTCCTGCGAGAGCGGCTGCCGCACGCGAGCGTGCTGCCGGCGAGCTCGACAGCAGACGCGGTGAGGGTCGTCTGCACAGAAGGTGAGCAGGGCGCGGCGCCAGGCGGGGAGGGCGCCCCGCCGCACCGCGGTGCGGCGGCAGGTCGGCAGGCCGCGGGCGCTCACATGCATCAGGCAGCGCCCGTTGCTCACCGCACCGCGGCGATTGGGACGAGGCTTGCGGCGCAGATCTACGGTGGCGTCGTTCTCTGCGAGAGCATCGAGGACAGAGAGGACAACCTCACGCGGTTCGTCTGGCTTGGGCGGCGCGGCGATTCTGGAAGGCGGTCGCCGCCGCTGCGGCAGAGCCGGCTCGCAGGACCGCTGAAGGCCTCACTCGTGTTCTGGGGCCGGGGTGCGGACCGGCCAGGATGGCTCGTGCGCTGCCTCGACGAGTTCGCTTCGCGGCAGATCAACCTGACGAAGATCGAGTCCCGCCCCCAGGGCGGGCCGCTCGGGCAGTACATGTTCTTCGTCGACCTCGAGGGCGACGCGGCTGCCCCTCCGGCAGCAAACGCGATCTCAGGGCTCACCGCGCTCTGCGAGCGGGTCATCGTGCTCGGCTGCTACCACGCCGCGATCAGGCCTGACGCAGGCGGGCGCTCCGCTCTGACCTGAGCGCCTGCAGCGGCGCAGCGCTCCCCTCGACGCTACACTCGGCGGGGAGATGGGCTCACACACGCCATCGGGACCAGCTTGGTCCGCGCTGCAGAGCAGGCACCAGCGGCGCGGACCGCAGACGCTCACCGAAACGGTGAGCGGGAGGGTGCTCGTCTTGAACGCGACATTCGAGCCGATCAACGTGTGCTCCATCAGGCGTGCGATCGTGCTGCTCTTGAAGCAGAAGGCGGAGGTCGTCGAGCGTGGGAGCTGGGAGCTGCACTCAGAGAGCACGAGCATCACGAGGCCCGTCGTCATCAGGCTCGTCAGCTACGTGCATGTGCCAAGGACCGCGCAGAGGCGAAAGATCACGCGCCGGGCGGTGTTCGCGCGCGATGGCTGGACCTGCCAGTACTGCGGCTCGCGCTCGAACCTCACCGTCGACCACGTGATCCCCCGCTCGAAGGGGGGAAGCTCGAGCTGGGAGAACATCGTCGCCTCCTGTGCGCCCTGCAACAGGCGCAAGGGCGACCGGCTGCCACTGCAGGCCGGCATGCAGCCCCTCCGTCCTCCGAAGGCGCCACGCGCCGAGATCTTCATCGCGGTGTCGAGCCCCTCGATCCCCGCCGCCTGGCTTCAGTACCTCTCGCAGGCCGCCTGAGCGGCGCAGGCGAGCGAGCGCCCCAAGCGCCTGTCCCGCGTCGATGCGGCCACGCAGCACGGAGGGCGCCTCGACGTGGCGCCCTCCGCTCCATCACTCGACTGGAATAGCCGATCAGGCCTGTCTCTCGCCGGGGGGACCAAGCCGGCGGCCCTCTCGGGGTGTCCCGGGTTGGATTCCGCTGAGCGGTCCAGCCTTCCGACCTAGCGGCCGGTCACCTCCAGGGTCCCACAAGAACTGTCGCTAGACGTGCGGACCACCTCCTTTCTCTGGTACCCCCAGAGTAGCGGACGAACACGACTGATTGCAAGCCGCCCAGAGCGATCGATCAGCGAAGGCCCGGGTCACCGTCGCGATCGCCCCCTTCGCTGAGCTGAGGGACGTCGTGTACACCGCGAGCGGGCGCACCGTCGCGATCGCCATCCCCGCGCTGTCCGCCTTGGCCAACCCCGCCTTCGGCACCCCCGCCCGAGGGCTCGCCGCCTGGTGCGTCCCCCCCTGCGGGCTCACCCCCTGCGGGCTCACCGCCTCCGGACTCACCGCCTCCTTCGACCACGAGCGCCACCGCGGAGACGCAGTCGTCCTCGCGCAGGTTCATCACCCGCACGCCGGTCGCGGAGCGTCCCTGGCGGGAGATGCCCGCCAC
>JAJYUP010000008.1 GCA_021792455.1 Actinomycetes bacterium
GCCCGCAGCTGGGCTCGCAGGCCCTCGCAAACGAGCTGGCAGATCTGCAGCACCGTCTGATCCGCGATGAAGTAGTAGACGCTCGTGCCAGACTTGCGTCGCCCTACGACGTGCTCTGAGCGCAGGAGGTTGAGATGCCTGGAGACGTTCGGGTAGGGGACGTGAAGCAGCTGGCTGAGCTCCTGGACCGAGGCTTCGCCGCGCTGCATGAGGCAATCGAGCAGGCGCAGACGCGTCGGCTGCCCCAACGCGAGGAACCGTCTGGCTGCTGCCTGCACGAGCTCCTCTGGGAGCAGCTGGGGGTGGGACTGCTTCATGGCTGGCTGGCGGCTCGACCCTTGCGGGAGCGGCGACCGCTGGGGCGGGCGCGCAGTGTCATGTGCGGTCGCACAATACCACTCTGAACGTTTGCGCGCGAACAGTTGAACATGAGGTGTCGAGGATCCGTGGTCCGGCAGACGACCGGCGTCCCCCGCTGACCGTGGATGTGCGAGCTGGCGGCGCGACGGGCTGACCGCTGGGGGGAGGTGCCGGCTGGCGGCGCGACGGGCTCACGATTGGGGGGAGATGGCGGCCGGCGGTGCGCGCCGTCAGCCGGGAGGCGGCTGCCGTTCGAACGGTCCAGCGTGGGGGGGCACGTCGACGGCGCACTGCTCGAGTGCGTGGAGCGGGACGATCTGAAGCGCCCGCTCGTTGGTCGCTGCAAGCACGACGTAGGCCGCCGCCCCATCTTCGTAGGCGCGCAGCCAGTTGGCTGCGGTGACGCACCATCGGTCCCCAGGCTGCAGCCCTGGAAATCCGTATGTGGGCACGGGAGTGATGAGGTCGTTGCCGATCCGGCGCTGGTGCTCGAGGAACTCAGAGGTGACGACGGCGCAGATCGTGTGGCTGCCGAGGTCCTCAGCGCTCGTCTCGCAGCAGCCGCTGCGGAAGAACCCAGTGAGCGGTTCGGTGCTGCAGGGCTCGAGCTCGCCGCCAAGGACGTTGCGGTCCCTCATCCCCGCAGTATCGCGCCTCTGTGAACGAACCGTCGCTCCGTGCATGCCGACAGGTCGAGCCTGCGAGCTCAGGCGGTGGGCGAGATCCGCAGAGGCGCGCGCAGTGATGTGGAGAAACGACCCGAGCGCTCGATTGCAGGGGGGAGCGATCGATTGCAGGGGGAGCGATCGAGTCGCGTGCCTGAGTGGTGGGCGCAGAGCCCCGATCGAAGATGCGCAGCTTTTCCGGATCCGACGGAGCCGCGGGTGGGGCATACTGACTGGCACCTGACGAGTTGCCGACGATCGGAGGACTTGCGAGATGACTCACCTCACGCGAGAGTTGAACCGGGATGCATGGCGCTCCTACTTCGATGAGCTGAGCCGCGATCTCGGGGCGGTGGAGGCGACAATCGAGGTTGAGGGCAGCGATCTCGGCGCGCAGGTCGAGGCTGATCGGCTCATCCTGAGCGGCATCTCCTACGATGACGCTGACGATGTGCTGGTGATCGACGTGGAGGCGCCAGGCGGCGGGCGAGAGAATCTGGAGCACCTCGTCTCCTCACCGAAGCGCATCCTCGTCGATGCGGCAGAGGGCGTGCTGCCCAGCACGATCGACATCGAGGATTCGGAGAGCCACAGAACGCTCGTGCTGATGCGCAGGGTGGCGGCGCTGCCTGCGGACCAGCGCGAGCTCTGAGCGATCGACGCTGAGCGGCGCGAGCTCCCCTGCTTCGGACAGGGACGTCTCACCGCTGCTCGGCCGCAGCCGAGCGCGGGTTGACGATCGGGGTGAGCAGGCGCTCGAGTTGGGTGCGCAGGTGCTGATGCTGCTCCGGCAGGCAGAGGTGCTCACCGAGGTGCTGGGGGTCCTCGTCGACGGCGAAGCCAGGGGAGGTCGTCGCGATCTCGAACAGGATCCCCTGGGGCTCCCGGAAGTAGATCGACTTGAAGTAACTGCGGTCGATGATCGGCGTGACGTGCATGCCCGCCTCAGCGACATGCCGGCGCCAGGCGACATGGTCCTCATCAGGGCAGTGCCAGGCGATGTGGTGGACGGTGCCAGCACCCTGGATCCCGCGCTGAGCGGAGATCTCACAGCTCCAGCTGAAGCGAGCGCCCCGCCCTTGGAGGCTCCAGCTGCCCTCCCCTGTCTGCGTGAAGCCGAGGGTCTCGGTGAGCAGCCTGGCGTCCCCCTGGGGCCCACGCAAAACGTAGGCAGAGGCGCCCTGAACGCCTGAGATCGCGTGCTGAGGCGGTATCTGGGGATGCTCTGCGCGCAGTGGGAGGCTGTCCTGGTCTGCGAGAACGAGCTGCAGTCGCAGGCCGTCGTGGTCCTGAAAGGTGAGCGAATGCTGATGCTCCTCCGAAGGATGCTCCGCTTGCGCGAGCCTGTCAGCCCAGAAGCGAAGCGAGTCTGGAGAGGCGACGCGAAGCTTGATCGTGTGGATCATGCCTGCACCCGCCCGCCCCTGCTGGATGCCGACGAACTCGAACCAGGTGAGGAGCGAGCCAGGGGAGCCCTGCTCGTCGCCGAAATACAGGTGGTAGGCCTCCGGCGCGTCGAAGTTGACCGTCTTCTTGACGAGGCGCAGCCCGAGCACGTCCGCGTAGAAGGCGACCGTCCTGCGCGCGTCGCGAGTGATCATCGTGATGTGGTGCACGCCCTGGAGCTGCATCTGCTGTTCTGGACGCGATGATCTCACAAGCGACCGCGACCCCTTGGGGCGCCCCCCGCAGCCCCCGGCGCCTGTATGCGCGCGCGACCGAGCGGGGCCGCCGACCCGCTGCGCGCGACAGGCGGCTGCCCACCGACGTGCGTGCGCAAGCGCTGCTCCGGGAGGCCGTTGAGCGGACGCCGGCGCTCCGATGGCAGAGGCCTAATAGGCGCTGCCCGAAGTGGTTTGGGTGGTGCTGCCCGAAGTGGTTTGGGTGGTGCTGCCCGAGGTGGTTTGGGTGGTGCTGCCCGAGGTGGTTTGGGTGGTGCTGCTCGAAGGCGTTTGAGTGGTGGTGCCCGAGGTGGTTTGGGTGGTGCTGGTGCTGGCGGTGCTCGGTTCCGAGCTGCCAAGCACCTTGCCAGCGCGATCGATCGCCTGAACCTCGTAGTAGGGGCCTGGGCTGCTCGTGGTGATCTCGGTCTCGAATCCAGTGCGCTGAACCGGTTCGCCGACGGGTGCGAGGCTCGTGGGACTCGATCCTGCGAGAACTCGCCAGGAGACGATCTGGGTCGCGCCGTTCCAGCTCGCGTACACTTGGGTGCCTCCGGCGGCGCTGCCTGCGCCTGCGGCCTGCACGAAGATCGATGGGTGCGTAAGCGGCAGCCCGATCCACGGCGAGCGGTAGGCCCTGTAGGACTCATCTGAGCCCGGCAGGTTGCCCTCATAGAGCAGTTCGCCCGCGTCGGTGTATTCAGAGAAGTAGGGCAGCTGCCCCCAGCCGACGAACACCCTGCCGTCACCCTGAAGCTGCACGCTGCCCTGGCTGCCTGCGAGCTTCTCTTCAGGCAGCAGATATTCGTGGATGAGCTTTGCAGTGTGCTGCTTGAAGTTGAGCCGAAGCAGCAGCCCCTTGGACTGGGGCCCCTCCGCGGGCGCTGCTTCGTCGTCGAAGATCGTGACGCCGCCGCGCGCATGCTGTTCGACGTCGTGCTGCCAAGCGAAGTGGGCGTCCGGTTCGACCTGGAAGGAGGACCGCTTGCCGCCGAGCGTCGCGAACACCTTGCCTTCGTAGGGGGGCTTGACGCGGTTCGCCCAGTACGCAGCCCAGGTGTTGCGCGCAGAGATGACGAGGTTGCCTGAGGGCCCAAGCGAGACGGAGTTGAGGTGGTATGGATCCCAGATCCTGTTCGGCTGGGGGGTCGTGTAGGACTCTTTGAGCGGGACCTGGTGCAGAGGGTCCCACTGCCAAACGATCTTCCCAGTCTCGACTTCGACCTCGAAGACGACCTGGTCGTAGAGCGAGCCGTTCTTGGGACCGCCGCAGCAGCCAAGCGAAAGCTTGACGACCTTGTTGCCGAGGATGTAGGCGCGTCCATTGGAGGTGAGCTGGATGTCGTGGAAGTCGAGTTCATAGCCAGGGGGCGCGCTGATCGTTGCGACGGTCTGGTAGTGCTGGTTGACGATCTCCCAGCTGCCGTTGCCAAACCCTTGGGGCGTGATCTGCCCCTGCCAGAAGACGAGCACAGGCTTGCCTTGATAAGTCGAGGTGTGGAGGTCCATCGCGACGGTCTGACGGTGCGCTGAGCCGACCTGGACGAGTTCGCCAAGCGGGTCCTGCCAGACGAGGTTCCCATTCGCTTCGAGGATCTCCGGCCCCGGCTTGCCGACGAAGGGGGCCTTGATGGAGAACGCCCTGATCGGCGCTAGCAGGACGTAGCTCTTCTGTGAGCTGCTGCCGACGCTGGCGGCCGTCGAGTCTTCCGGATGCGGCACTTCGATCGCCGGCGCGGCGAGCGTCGGCGCAGAGAGGAAGCTGAACACTCCGTTAGAGATTGTGCTCCCGCCTGCGCTGGGCGCAGCGAGGAGCGCAACCCCACCGAGCAGCGCGATCGCGGCAATGAGCGTTGCGAAGGCGGCGAGGGCACATCTGCTGGACAGCGCAGGGCGGCGGGCGAGCCGCGAGCGGCGGGCGTCAGTGCTGGAGGCTTCGGTGAGCAGGTGCGAGCCGCGTGCCCGCAGCAGCGGCAGCGCGCGACCTGCCGGTGCCCTGCCGAGGTCCCGTTGCGCCGAACCAGACGGCGGCGTCCCCCGCCGCCGTCGATCATCATCTGATCGTGCTCTCTGCTTCAACTGTCTCCTCTGTAGGTGAGCTGTGCTCTGTAGGTGAGCTGTGAGCTCTCAGCTGTCGGCTGCCGGTCTCGCCGTCGCTGAGCGACCCCTGCGGCGTGCCCAGTCGCGACGACCGCGGGGCTGGCCCTGGCGAACGTAACCAGCTCCGAGACGCAAAGTTTCGTTGCGGCGGCGCCAGCACCGCAACGATGCCGCCTTCGCTGCGTTTGATCGAAGTGCAGAGGAGGACCTGCGAGCGCGTCTGCCTTGCCGTGCGATGCGTGCGGTGGGGCCCTATGGCGATACAAGGAGGACACAAGCATGCAGCTAGACGGTGATGTGACAAGCGGGGGCGCGATGCGAAGGCAACCTCGCATGGCCGCGGGGCCCGGGGGGCTGCGGACACGCGCGACCGCTGCGCCGCGTCGAGCTCGACTCGCGGGTGCCGCCTGCGCTGCGGCGGCCTGCGGCCTGTTCGCGGTGACACCACTGGCGGCGAGTGCTGCAGGCAGCAGGAGCAGTCGTGAGGCAGCGAAGCCGGTGCGAAGCTTCACGGGCGCGTTCGCGCGCAGGCAGACGGACATTCTGAACGCGAAGTCAGGGACGGTTGCAGTGACGGTGCTCTGCCCAGCGCGCACCTCGAAGGACTGCTCAGTGAAGCTGATCTTGCGCACGAGCCCAGTGAAGATTGGATCCGGCGAGAAGGTGCTGACTCTCGGCACGAGGTCTGCGACGATGAGGCCAGGCGCGACGGCGAAGCTCGACGTGAAGCTGTCCTCCGTGGGGTTGAGGGCGCTGAGGTCGAACAAAGGGATGCTGAGACCCCACGCATTGGTGCTGAGCGAAGACGGCGAGCGTCATCACGCGAAGAGGAGCGTGAAGATCACGCTGAAGGAAGCGAGCGCCAACAAGGAACGCGGTAAAAGCAAAGAATCAGCAGGCAAACCGAGCGAAGAAGAACCGTCATCGCTGTACTGAGAACGGGGTGAGCCGCGGCGCGCTCAGCGGCGTGGGGCGGGCTGGCCAGCTGCGGCGACGGATGCCGCGAGCGGGCTGGGCGGCTTCGGAGTGTGGCGCGCCGCGCTGCCCTGCTCGGCGGCGCGCTACGTCGGAAGGTGGAACGGCACCGTCGTGATGACGATCCCCTCATATCTGATGAGCGATGAGCGCAGCCTCGGCGCGACGCGGTTGTGGAGGATCCGCTGCCAGGTTCTTGCGACTACGAGCTCCGGCACGACGAGCGTGAGCGTGAGGTCAGGGCGCTGTGTGTGCAGGCCCTCTATGTAGTGGGCGAGGGGGGCGACGACTGCGCGATACGGCGAGATGACGACCTCGAGCGGCAGGTGTGAACCCCAGGCCTGCCAGGCCTGCTGGAACCGCTCCGCCTCATCCTCTGCGGGGCTCACGTGGAGTGCGAGCACAGGCTGGCGCAGCGAGACTGCGTAGGCGAGCGCGCGCAGCGCTGCGAGGTCGAGCACCGCGATCGGAACGACGGCGAAGCCGTGTATCTCACCGGGGCTGTCCTGTCGCTCGGCGGCCCGCTGAGAGACGGAGGGCCGAGAGTCCGGGGAGAGGCGCTCCTGCGGCGCGCGTGAAGGATCGCGAGCGCGAGCGGAGATGGCAGCCCTGTGCTGAGTGTGCGGGCTCGGCGTGAGCGCGCTCGCCGCCCGCTGGTAGTGGGCGTGCACGGCTCTGCAGGCGAGCATGATGAGTGGCACGAGCAGGACGATGAGCCAGGCGCCCTGGAGGAACTTCGTGATCGTCGCGATGACGACGACTGCGAGGGACAGCGCAGCCCCTAGGAGGTTGATGACAAGGCCATGCCGCCACCCTCGCTCCCGGCGGCGAAGCCAGAGGGCGACCATGCCTGCCTGGGCGAGCGTGAACGCGATGAACACCCCGATCGCAAACAGCGGGATGAGGGGCTGGGTGCGGCCGCCGAAGGCGGCGAAGATGAGCGCCGCCGGCAGCGCGAGCACGACTATCCCGTTGGAGAAGGCGAGCCTGTCGCCCATCCTGAGGAACAGCCTGGGAACCCAGCTGTCACGTGCCATGAAGTAGAGAAGCCGCGGCAGCCCATTGAAAGCTGAGTTCGCGGCTATGAGCAGCACGAGCGTCGTGGAGAGCTGCACGAAGCCATAGAGGACGCCAGAGCCGACGCTTTTGCGTGCGATCGCGGAGAGCAGGGTCTCGCTCGAGCTTGGTGTCGCCCCATCGAAGTGGGCGGTGAGCACGACGCCGACGAACATGAAGACGAGCAGCGAAACCATGACGGTGAGCGTCTGCCTCGCGTTGCGGGACTGGGGGGGATGGAACACAGGCACGGCGTTGGAGATGACCTCGATCCCCGTCATCGCAGTCGCCCCAGAGGAGAAGGCGCGCAGCACGAGAAGGACCCCGACGGCCTCGATTGCGGTGTGGGGTGCGGGCGGGGCTGGGTGAAAGTGGTGGGAGCCTGCGTGAACGAGCCCAGCGATGACGACGAGCGCGATCGCGACGACGAACATGTAGGTGGGCAGCGCGAACGCGGCCCCCGCATCACGGACGCCGCGGAGGTTGCCGACGACGAGCAGAACGATGACGAGGAGCCCGATGAGCACCCTGACAGAGTCGAGCGAAGGTATCGCGGAGGTGACGGCTTCGACGCCCGATGCGACGGACACGGCGACTGTGAGGGTGTAGTCGAGGATGAGCCCTGCGCCCGCGAGCAGTCCCCACTGGCTGCCAAGGCTGTCGCTTGCGATGATGTATGAGCCACCGCCATGGGGGTAGGCCTTGATCACTTCGCGGTAGCCAAGCCCAACGGCGATCATGAGAACGGTGAGCGCTGCACCGATCGGCAGCGAGAGCGTGAGCTGACCTGAGCCGGCGAGCAGGAGGATCGCGATCATCGCTTCCGGGCCATAGGCGACGGAGGAGAGCGCGTCCGGCGAGAGCACCGCAAGCGCGAGCAGCCTGCCCATCTGCTCCTCCGCGATCGCGGTGCTGCGAAGCGCAGGGCCGATGACGGCGCGGCGGACGAAAAACGCGGCGCGACGCAGCGAGAGCCGCCCTCCTTCTTCTGCCTGTGGAGGCGCTTCGACTTCCTCTCCGCCCGTGGCAGGTCTCGTGCGTATGTGGACGAAGCGGCCTTCGCGGGAGCTCGCAGGATCGACGAACGTGACGTGACGATCGACGGGAAGCCAGCGGTCCCAGGAGTCTCTCGGCGGCGCTGAGCCCGCCCAGCTGCGACCAACCTCTGAGAGCAGCTGAAGGTCCCGGTCGTCGAGCTGGGGAAGCTGGGCGCTCGGCGAGACCGTCGCGTCGTCCATGCGCTCGGTCAGCTCTGAAGAGGAAGTATGTCTGGGGAAGGCACCCGCCGATTGTCTCATCCGCCCGAGGCGGCAGGTCCGCTTCGCGATTGGTGGGCGTCATGGGGGGGCTGCCGCGGCGTGCGGTGGGGGTCGTGATTCAGCTTGGGGGCCCCAAGCGGTGCTGTGATGGCGGCGCGGGCCGTCAGCGTGGGCGCTAGGGGTACGAGGGGAGCAGCGGCGTGGCGTGGGAGCGCAGATGGCGAAGGCTGCGTTCGAGCGCGGGTCGCCTGGAGACGCGCACGCGGAGGCGCCTCAGCACCGCCTCCTGCTGCTGTGCGCCGCTGCCTCCATCCACTTCGAGCCAGACAGTGCCAATGCGCTTCACCGTTGCCACGCCAAGGCCATATTCGCCAGGTATCGTGAACATCCCCGGCTGTCGAGGCACACTGCGGCGGCGTGCGAAGCGACCTGTGCTTTCCGTTCTGAAGATGGGAGTGTGCGCGTCCTCTCTGGACGTTGATGCTGGCACCCGATAGAAGACGCTTGCCCGAAGCGTCCAGCCCCGGTAGAGGAGATCTGCCGTGCTGCATTGCGCGAATTCAGGGCGGTTGCCGCGGCGCAGGGCGATCCCTCCAATGCCATGGATGAAGAGCGCGGTCTCAGAGACGAGCGTGAGGTGAGCATTGGCGGGAGCGTCGATGCGGCACTCCGCATTGCCTGGCATCGCGACAGCGTGAGGGGGCACGGAAGCGTCCGTCGTGCCCGCGACGAGGTGCGTGAGCGCCGCGACCGCGGACGCTCGAGTGCGCGCGTAGGTGAGCACGAGCCAGGCGTCTGGAAGTCGTCGTGCGAAGTAGGCGAACGCCCCGGCGCGGTTCTTGCCCGCTGAGACGTAGAGGCCCGGTCTGCCCTGCAGGGGGCGCACGTCAGGCAGCTGCCCCGGCGGGGTGCCAGGATGCTTGGCATCGAGCAGCAGCGTCGCGAGCGCTCTTTCGCCTCCGATCGACAGCGCGACCTGCTCGCAGGATAGGAAGGCGCGCCCGATGATGCCTGGATCTGCGATGAGCCGCGTGACGACCGCGCCCCCGTCGACGTGCATGCCCGACCGAGGCGAGGCGCCGATCGAGCAGGCTCCCCTCGGCGGCGTGTCTGAGCTCGACCAGGTGGCCGTCTGCTCCTGAGGTGGGCCCTGATATGCGCCACCAGGGATGACGTTGCCATCGGCATCGAGCGCGGTGAGGCGCAGCGGCCCGGTGGAGGGGAACTCGCTGTGGTGCGACTCGAACACGGCTGCTCGATAGCCGTAGGGAAGTTCACGGGAGCCGCGGGTGAGCACGATCTGCCTGCCTGCGACGCGGACAGCTGCGACGTCAGGGGCCGTGAGCACATAGGAGATGCCGTTGCCGCGTCCGCTGTCCGCTGCGAACAGCGGTGCGCCAAGTGCAGGGGCGCCGGCGCAGGAGCGGCCTCCAAGAGCGCCCCTGAAGCGATGGATGCGGCTGTAGATGATCTCGCTGCACCAGCCGATGCTTCCCGCCGTGAGCGATGGCGCAAGCTCGATCTCGTAGTGCGATCCCGCGACCGAGATCGTGCGCCCTTCGGTCCTGTATGCAGGCACCGTTCCAGCAAGCGGCTTGGAACGCTCGGTGCTGAGAAGCGCTGCGCCCGCAGCCGACCCGCTGAGCAGCAGCGCCCCGAAGACCGCAACCATCCCTGAGCGGCGGCTGCGCAGCGGCGAGCGGAGGAGCCTCGCGATCGCCCCTCGGAGGGCAGGGCTGCTGCGCTCGCGCGAGTCGGTCTCGCCTGAGTGCCTGGCGTTGCGGTCGACGGCCTCGCGCAGGTGGGATTCGATGCGATCGAAGTAGTCGCTCACGTCGCCTCCTGATCGACCTGGCGTCGCAGCCACAGCAGCGCGCGGCTCACTCGCTGGCGCACAGCGGCCGGCGAGACCCCGATATCGCTTGCGATCTCGTCATAGTCGCGTTCCTCGATGATGCGCGCGCGGAGGGCAGCTCGCTGGTCGACGGGCAGCTGGTCGAGCAGCTGGAGCGTGCTCGTCCCTATGCCCGCAAGCTCCTCGACGCGCGCGAGGTCCTCGTCATGCAGCTGCTGCGCAGGTATGCGGAGCCGTCGGCGGGCTCTGTCCTCGGCGCGCCCTCTGCGGCGCGACTCGCTCAGCTTGTTGCGCGCGATCCCGCACAGCCATGGCAGCGCGCTCGGATGTTGGGGACGGTACCTGCCCGCGGACAGCAGCGCCGCTGCGAAGGTCTCTGCGGCGAGGTCCGCGGAGAGCTCGCGATCGCCGCTCTCTCGCAGCAGGAACGCGAGCAGACCAGGCAGGTGCCGCCAAAGCATCCCGTCGCACCGCCCCTCACCGCCTCGCGTCCTCTCGATCTGCGAAGATCGGGCAGATGCTTCGGCGGCGGGCAGGCGAGGATGTGGCCGCTGCGCACGGGATCGCCTCGCCCAGAGGCGCGCCCAGGAAGGAGGGTGAGGCGTGAGCGATCGGAAGACAGAACAGGCAACCCAAGAACAGGCGGTCCAGGCACGCGAACGAGTCCTGCGGTCGCGGTGCAGCGCAGCCGCTGCAGAGATCGATCCGGCGCTAGGCCGGCTGCGGCGGCAGGCTCCGCAGCTTCGACAGCCGCGCTAGCGGGCGGCGGCGATGGAAGGCCTTGACGTCGCCTACCGGCGCTTCGACAGCCCGCTCGGCAGGCTGCTGCTCGCTGCCTCGCGGCGAGGGCTCCTTCAGGTCGCCTACCTCGCCGATCCGCAGGATGAGGATCGTGTGCTCGAGAGGCTCGCAGCTGCGATCAGCCCCCGCCTGGTCAACGCCCCACGGCGGCTCGACCGTGTCGCTTGCCAGCTCGAGGAGTACTTCTGCGGGCGGCGGCGGAGGCAGCGCTTCCAGCTCGCACTCGACCTGCAGCTGATCGATGGCTTTCACCGTACCGTGCTCACCTGCCTCGCTCAGGTTCCCTATGGGGAGACTGTCAGCTATGCGGCGCTTGCCCTCACAGCGGGACGCCCGAGGGCTGTGCGCGCCGTCGGCAGCGCCTGCGCGCGCAATCCTCTCCCGATCGTCATCCCATGCCACAGGGTGCTTCGGAGCGACGGCAGCCTTGGCGGCTATCGTGGAGGAGGCCAGGCGAAGATCCGCCTGCTCGAGCTGGAGGGTGCCCGCTCGAGCCCTAGGGCGACTGCCGGCGCTCGAGGGCGTCTGCTCGAGCTCGAGGGCTCTCGCGCCGGCGTGGGCGGCGCCCGCTGAACGCTCGCGCTCCTCACTCAGCCCCTGCTGCTCCTCATCGCGAGCTTTGCAGACTTCTTGCCTGCCTTGTAGGCGGCGAGGGCGTCGGCTGAGTCGACGTCGCCAAGCGTCGGGTGCGCGGGCACGAGCTGCTTCGCTGCGCTCACGCCGAAGCGCTTCGCGAGGACCGCAGCCAGCGAGCCCACCTTCATCTCGCCGAAGCCGGGCAGTGCCCTCAGGTTCGCCTCCAGTGTCTCAGGATCGGGCGCGTCGTCCCAGATCGCCGCGGCATCGCCATGGTAGAGGTCGCGCACGTGGATCGCAAGCTCGCGGACTCGCTTCGCCATGCTGCCTGGGAACCGATGGATCGCCGGCTTCTCTCGAAACAGGGAGTCGAGGTCCGCTTCCGCGAGCGCTGCGGCCTCGAGCGTCCCGAGGCGCTGCTGCAACGTCAACGGCCCTGCGAAGGCCTTCTCGACGCTGACCTGCTGGTCGAGCGCGAATCCGATCAGAAGAGCCATCGGATCCTTCGCGATCAGTGCGTTCGCCTCGTCTGAGTTCGTGAAGTGGAGACTGTCAGGCATAGCGAAACCCCCTCTCTGTGTTCGTTGTGTGCTGAGATCCGCCCCGCCCTGAGTTGCCATGCGGTGCGTCATCATGATCGTTTGCAATGCGACCTGCGGGCAGCTGTTGAGCGCCGGCTCTGCGAACCGAATCTGTGCGGCGGTCGGCTCAGCCCTCGCGCTGCCCGTCACTGTCGCGGTGCTGCTTGCCGCAGCGGCCCCGAGCGCCGCCTCGCAGGCTTCGCTTGCGGTCTCCTCCGCGTCGCTCACGCAGCGTGGCGAGTCGCTGCGATGGTCGGTCACCCTCCAGCACAGGTTCTCTCTGCGTGACCTGGCTCGTGATCGTCGCGGGTTGTGTCTCGTTTTGGAGGGGCGGCGCTCCCGCGCCGCCTTCGCGGCGTTGTGCGTCGTCTCGTCCGTCGCGGCCAGAGGGCAGGCGCGTCTGAGGTACGAACGGCTTGGTGGGGGCGGGCGCAGCGGCCCTCGCTTCATACCCGCGCAGGTGCGTCACGCCGGTGCGACGCTCACCGTCAGCTTTCTCCCAAGGGCCATTCGCCTCGCCTATCGCGATCTGCGATGGCAGGTGGAGAGCCTCTCAGCGCCGCTGCACTGCGTGGCGGCGATCACTCCGACGAGGGCGTCGCGGGGCCTGAGTGCGGGCGGCGCAGGCGAATGTGCCCTGCTCTATCCAGCGAAGCCTGCGCTCGCGAGGCTCCACGTGCCGAAGCTCGTCGGATGCATCGCAAAGGGAAGCTCGCTCGTCTTCAGCGGGCCCAGGCGCAAGCGCGAGATCGCGCTCACCTTCGACGATGGGCCCTGGAACGACCCGCCGAGCATCGATTTCGTCAACCTTCTCGCCCGTTACCACGTGAAGGCGACCTTCTTCGAGATCGGTGATCAGATCAGCACGTACGACCGAAGTGGGGCAGTCGAGAGGAAGATGCTCGCCGATGGCGACATGATCGGCGATCACACCTGGACACACCCCGACATGGCGGCTCTGCCGGCATCCCAGCAGCGATTCCAGCTGCAGTCCACGGCCGCGGCGATCCGGGCAGCGACGGGGTTCACCCCCTGCCTGTGGCGTCCGCCCTACGGCGACATCAGCACCCCGCTCATCTCGCTTGCCCGCTCGCTTGGCATGCTCACCATCTACTGGAACGTCGACCCCCGCGACTGGTCGCTGCCTGGGGTGCGGGCTATAGAAGCGAACGTCATCGGCAACGCCTCGGATGGCGCGATCGTCGATATGCACTTCGGAGGCGGACCGCGTGAGCAGACGCTCGAGGCGCTGCCGAGAATCATCACGACGCTGCGCGGCCGCGGATATCGGTTCGTCACGGTCGCGGAGCTCCTCGGCCTGCGGATGATCTACAGGTGAAAGCCTCAGGTGATCTGGTCGGCACACGGGAGAGAGCTGAGCGGTTACGCCGCAGGGCAGGCCGAACAGCGCGGCGCGCCGCAGGCAGACCGGCGTGAGGCGAGAGGCCGGCGCAGGATGAGATCGCAGGCCCGGCACTGCGCCGCTGATCGTCCCGCCCCGCTCTCGGTACCGTAGTCGCTGCATGCTTGGGCTTCCTCAGGGCATCTGTGCCTGCCTGTTCGACCTCGACGGAGTGCTCACGCAGACCGCGAAGGTGCACGCCGCAGCCTGGAAGCAGGCTTTCGACGAGTTCCTCGGCGAGCGTGAGGCGAAGGCTTCGGAGAACCTCGCGCCATTCGACCCGGTTCGTGACTACGACGAGTATGTCGACGGCAAGCCCCGGATCGCCGGCGTCACGTCGTTTCTGCAGTCGAGGTCGATCGATCTCCCGGAAGGCTCGCCTCAGGATCCACCTCACGCTCAGACCGGGTGGGGGGTCGCCAATCGCAAGGACGAGATCTTTCTCAGGCTCATCGACGAACGGGGGATCGAGCCCTACCAAGGCTCCGTTCGCTACCTCGTCGCTGTCAGGGCGGCGGGGCTGCGATCAGCTGTCGTGTCCTCCAGCAGCAACTGCCGCCGGGTGCTCGCCGCCGCTTCCCTTCACGCCCATTTCGACGCGATCGTCGACGGCGTCGTCGCGGAGCGCAGGCACCTCAGAGGCAAGCCTCACCCCGACACGTTCCTCGCGGCTGCCCAGGAGCTCGCCGCAGCGCCGGCACAGGCGGCGGTGTTCGAGGATGCGCTCGCCGGCGTGCAGGCGGGGCGGGCGGGCGAGTTCGGCTTCGTCGTCGGCGTCGACCGCGTCGGTCAGGCTCAGCAGCTGCTCGCCCACGGTGCGGACATCGTCGTTGCAGACCTCTCGGACCTGCTTCAGGACGAGCGGCGATGATCAGGCACCCGTCGTTTGCCGTCGAGCCGTGGTGCCTGCTCGAGACGAGCCTCGAGCTCAGCCATCTCGCGCAGACGGAGTCGGTGTTCGCACTGTCGAACGGGCACATCGGACTGCGCGCCAACCTCGATGAGGGAGAGCCGTACGGGCTGCCGGGGACCTATCTCGCCGGCTTATACGAGAAGTGGCCCCTCCCCTATGCGGAGGCGGGGTTCGGGTATCCAGAGGCGGGCCAGCGGATCGTCAACGTCACGAACGGAAAGATCATAAGGCTGCTTGTCGAGGACGAGCCCTTCGACGTCCGCTATGGGCAGCTGCTCTCCCATCAACGCCGCCTCGATCTGCGCGCTGGCACGCTGCAGCGCACAGTTCGATGGGTCTCGCCGACGGGGGCCTCGGTAGCCGTGTCCTCGACGAGGCTCGTCTCCTTCACTCAGCGCGCCGCCGCCGCGGTGCTCTTTCAGGTCGAGCCGATCGAGGGCGAGATGCAGGTCGTCGTGCAGTCTGAGCTCGTTGCGAACGAGTCGCTGCCGCCGCGTGAAGAGGATCCTCGCGCCGGCACGGGGTCGGAGAGCTCTCTGCGCAGTGAGCTTTCCGAGGCATCGGATGCGCGCGGACTGCTCGTGCACCGCGCGCAGCGCAGCGGGCTCCGGGTCGGAGCGGGGATGAGCCATGAGATCGACGGGCCGCCGCGGACCGACGTATCAGCGCACAGCTCGGCGGATCTCGCGCGCGTAACGATTGCTGCAAACGTCTCTCCGGGAAGGCCCCTGCGCGTGCTGAAGCTGCTCGCCTACGGATGGTCTGAGGAGCGCTCGATCGCGGCGATTCGCGATCAGGTGGAAGCGGCGCTCGCGGGCGCCAGGCACAGCGGATGGGGGGGACTGCTGACGGAGCAGAGGGAGTATCTCGATGACTTCTGGGAGCACGCCGACGTCGAAGTCGACGGAGATCCGGAGCTGCAGCTCGCGGTTCGGTTCGCTCTCTTCCACATCCTGCAGGCGGGCGCGCGCGGAGAGCAGCGGGCGATTGCCGCGAAGGGGTTGACAGGCTCGGGCTACGATGGCCATGCCTTCTGGGACACAGAGGTCTACGTGCTGCCCGTGCTCACCTACACGGCGCCAAGGGCGGCGGCGGACGCGCTGCGGTGGCGCCACCGCACGCTGCAGCCGGCACGCCGGCGGGCGCGCGAGCTCGGGCTCGCCGGCGCCTGCTTTCCCTGGCGGACGATCGCGGGACAGGAGTGCTCGAGCTACTGGCCCGCAGGCACCGCTGCATTTCACGTCAATGCCGGCGTCGCGAACGCCGCTGCGCGCTACATGCACGCCGTCGATGACGACAGCTTCGAGCGTGAGGCTGGCGCAGAGCTGCTGGTGGAGACGGCGAGGCTCTGGAGCTCGCTTGGGCACTTCGATTCAAAGCGGCGGTTTCGCATCGATGGCGTCACCGGCCCCGACGAGTACAGCGCGCTCGCGGACAACAACGTCTACACGAACCTCATGGCGCAGCAGAACCTCCTGGAGGCGGGCGCGGTGCTGCAGCGCAACCCTCAGCTTGCGGGGGCGCTCGCGGTCGACGGCGCGGAGATCGCGGGCTGGCTCGAGGCTGCGGAGTCGATGCTCATACCTTTCGATCGCCGACTCCGCGTGCATCCCCAGGCGGAGGGATTCACCGAGCATCAGCCCTGGGACTTCGCCGGCACGGCTTCTGACCAATATCCGCTCATGCTGCACTTCCCGTACTTCCAGCTCTACCGGCGCCAGGTCGTCAAGCAGGCGGACCTCGTGCTGGCGATGCACCTGCGCGGGGACGCCTTCACAGCCGAGGAGAAGGATCGCAACTTCACCTACTACGAGGCGATCACGGTGCGTGACTCCTCGCTGTCGGCATGCACGCAGGCTGTGATCGCTGCTGAGGTCGGCCATCTTCAACTCGCCTACGACTACCTCAGCGAGTCGGCCCTGCTCGACCTCGAGGATCTCGAGCACAACACGCGCGACGGGCTGCACATCGCCGCGCTTGCAGGCACGTGGATCGGCGTCGTCGCCGGGTTCGGAGGCATGCGTGATCACGACGGCTCGCTGTCGTTCCGGCCACGGCTGCCAGACGCGCTCGCGCGGCTGGCGTTTCGGTTCACCTATCGCGGCAGCCGCCTCACGGTCGAGGTGGCGCCGAGCACTGCCACCTACACGATGCGCGAAGGCGAGGCGCTGGAGGTCCTCCACTATGGCGAGCCTGTCACGCTCTCATGCGCACAGCAGATCGTGTGCGAGATTCCGCCGCTGGCGCCGCGCAAGCCGCCGCGTCAGCCGCCTGGCCGCCAGCCGCAGCGGCGATCGATCGGAGCGTAGAGGCGCTGTTCGTCGGCGCCCGAGTGAGTGGCGGCGGCTCCCGCCGCATGTTCTCGGCCCGGTCCGCCTCAGTCCTCCGACGGGGCTGCCGCTGCGCGTCGTGCGCCGGGATCCTGCCTGTGCTGCGGCGGGCGGCTGCGGCTCGTCCTGGTTTTCCTACCTCGATGCTAGGGTTAGCCCATGCTTTTCACCACCAGGGCCGAGTACGGAGTCAGGCTGCTCGTCGCGCTTGGCAGGCATGCCGACGGGAGGCCAGTCTCACTCAAGGCGGTCGCGGATGCTGACGGGCTGCCGATGGGCTACCTCGAGCAGATCGCCGCGCTGCTGCGGAGGGCGGGCTTGGTTGAAAGCACGAGGGGGGCGCATGGGGGCTACCGTCTCGCTCGGGACCCAGGCGCGATCTCGATGGACGAGGCGCTGCTCGCGCTCGAGGGGATCGTCGCTCCGATGGACTGTCTCGCGTCGAAGGACAGTGACGATCCTCATGCGCTCACGCGCATCATGTGCTCGCACGAACTGGACCAGGGGAGATCCTGTGCGACACGCCTGCTGTGGATGCGGGTCCAGGGGGACGTGATGAGGACTCTCGCGCGCACAACGCTTGCGGAGCTCGTCGAGTTCTCCCGGAGAGCTGGAGGTGCGGGCGGCATCAGCGCCGCGGCGTCGGGCAGCGCCAGTGGTGCGGCCACACAGGCGGGCAGCGCGATCGTCGGGGAGTCTCGGAGCATTGGGTCTGCGGTCGCCTGAGGCTCCCAGCCGTTTGCGGCTCGACGCAGAATCATCGAGGCAGAATCGTCAACATCGAGCGCGAAACCAACTCAGGGGCCAAACCAGCAGCGACCTCCAACCCAACCTGATCCCGCCCAAGCTGACGACGGATCCAACCTGACCCAACCCAACCTGATCCCGCCCAACCTGACGACGAATCCGACCTCATCGACCCCAACCTGACCGCGAAATCAAGACCGACTGCGAAAGACACATGGCTGACCTCGAGATCAAGAAACTTCACGCCTCCGCCGGTGAGAACCACATCCTCCGAGGCGTCGACCTCGCTGTGAACAGGGGCGAGGTCCACGCATTGATGGGGCCGAATGGATCGGGCAAGTCAACGCTTGCGAACGTCATCATGGGACACCCTGGGCTCGAGGTGACGGAGGGCGAGATCAGGTTCCTCGGCCAGGACATCACCGACGCGAGCCCTGATCAGCGCGCACGGCTTGGGCTTTTCATGGCGTTTCAGTATCCCGTTGCGATCCCAGGGGTGACGATCACGCGATACCTGCGCATGGTCCAGAACGCGCACCGACAGGCCAGGGGGGAAGAGGAGATATCGCTCAAGGACTTTCGCCAGCTCGTGCAGGAGGCGATGAAGCTCACTCAGGTGCCGACTGAGTTTGCCTCCCGCTATCTCAACGATGGATTCTCAGGCGGAGAGAAGAAGCGCCTCGAGGTGCTGCAGCTCGCCCTGCAGCGCCCGACGCTCGCCGTGCTCGACGAGACGGACTCTGGCCTCGACATCGATGCGCTCAACGTCGTCGCCAACGGCGTCAACACCGTCTCTTCTCAGACGGGCGCAGGCGTTCTCATCATCACCCACTACCAGCGGATCCTGCATCTCATCAAGCCGACGAAGGTCTCGATCATGATGGACGGCAAGATCGTCAAGGCGGGCGGCGCGGAGCTCGTCGAGCAGCTCGAGCGAGACGGATATGGTTCCATTCGCGACGAGGTCGCGGCGGGGATCTCATGAGCGCCGCCTCCGCGCTTGCAGACGACTTTCCTGCGCTCCAGCGCGAGGGCCTCGTCTACCTCGACAGCGCGGCAAGCGCGCAGAAGCCGAAGGTCGTCATCGATGCGATCGCTGACACGCTCGCCCACCACTATGCGAACGTGCACCGAGGCGTCTATCCGCTCGCCGTGGAGGCGACGGACCGCTTCGAGGACTCGCGCGCGCGCATCGCCGACTGGCTGCACTCTGAGGTCGATGAGACCGTGTTCACGAAGAACGTCACCGAGGCGATAAATCTAGTCGCCTACGCCTGGGGGCGCGACAACGTGCATGCGGGTGAGGCGATCGTGCTCAGCAGGGCAGAGCACCATTCGAACATCGTGCCGTGGCAGCTGCTGTGCGCGGAGGTTGGGGCGCAGCTGCGCTACCTCGATCTCGACGAGGAGGGGAAGATATCGCTGTCGCAGCTCGACGAGCACCTCGCCGATGGACGGGTGCGTCTCGTCGCCGTCTTTCATGTCTCCAACGTGCTTGGCACGATCAACCCCGTCGCCGAGATCTGTGAGCGTGCGGCTGCGGCGGGAGCCGTCTCGCTCATCGACGGCGCCCAGGCGGTCCCGCAGCTGCCTGTCGCGCTCGATCAGATTGGCGCGGACTTCTATGCCTGGACTGGACACAAGCTCTATGGGCCGAATGGAATCGGCGTGCTCCACGGTCGCAGCGAGCTGCTGCGGCGGATGCGCCCATTCCTGGGCGGCGGCAACATGATCAAGCAGGTTCGCGAGGAGAGCTCGACGTTTGCCGATGCGCCGGCCAAGTTCGAAGCGGGCACCGGCCCGATCGCGGAGGCCGTCGGTCTTGCGGCGGCGGTGGATTTCGTCAGGGGCATCGGGGTCGAGACCATCCGCGCTCACGAGCTCGACCTCACCGCGTATGCGATCGAACGGCTGGGCGAGGTGCCTGGCCTGCAGATCCACGGGCCGACTGATGCCCAGGATCGTGGCGCCCTCATCTCCTTCTCGCTTGACGGAGTGCATCCGCACGACGTCGCGGAGATCCTCGGACGCGACGGCGTGTGCGTGCGCGCCAGCCACCACTGCGCTCAGCCGCTCATGCGCCACCTCGGCATCGCCGCGAGCGTACGTGCTTCGTTTGCGGTGCACAACACGCGCGCGGACGTCGACCGGCTCGTCGAGTCGCTTCTCAGCGTCATCGAGATCTTCGGTCAGGCATGACCATGGACGAGCTCTACCGCGAGGAAATCCTCGAGCACTACAAGCGCCCGCACAACTGGGGCGAGATGGAGAATCCCCACCTCGTCTTCGAAGACATGAACCCGTTGTGCGGCGACGAGCTGCGCGTGATGCTGCGGCTCGATTCACAACAGCGGATCGAGGAGGTGCGCTTCAACGGGCATGGCTGCGCGATCAGCCAGGCGGCCGCGTCGATGCTCTCTGATGAGGTCAAGGGCATGTCGCTGCAGGATCTGCGCAGGCTCGACCGGGACTTCGTCCTCGCCCTGCTTGGCATCGAGATATCCGCGACCCGCATGAAGTGCGCACTCCTCAGCCTCAAGGTTTTGAAGGGCGCGAGCCTTGGAGCGAGCGTCGATTGGGAGGCGGCTCCGCCCTCCTCCGCTGCGCGCGCCGCGCAGCGATCGGACGAGTCGTTGTAGAATAATCCCGAGCGCAGCGATAGGATTTTGTGAGCCCCATCATCGACATCTGTCCACTGCAGGAGCTGCCGGTTGGCAGCAGGCGTCTCGTTGCGCTCGATCAGCTCGTCATCGGCGTGTTCAACTGCGGCGGACAGCTGCTTGCGATCGAGGACCGCTGCTCTCATGATGATGGGCCGCTCGCGGAGGGCGCGCTCGACGAAGCCGACTGCACGCTCGAATGTCCACGCCATGGCTCGCTGTTCGATCTGCGCACGGGCCGGCCGCTCACACTGCCCGCCTACGAACCGGTCGACACGTTCCCTGTGCGCGTCGAGGATGACATGATCAAGCTGGAGGTTGACTGATGGCAACACCCGAGACGATCCCCGCTCAGCGCGTCGCCGATCAGCGCGCTGGTGAGTCCGAGAACGCCGCGCTCAGACGGATCAACTCCGACTACGCGGAGCGCTACGGCTTCCATGACGTCGAGAACTACATGTACAAGGCTCCGAAGGGCCTCAGCCGTCAGATCGTCGAAAAGATCTCTGAGTTCAAGTCCGAGCCGCTGTGGATGCGCGAGTTCCGCCTGAAGGCGCTCGAGCACTTCCTCGCGCGGCCGATGCCGAGCTGGACCCCCGCGCAGAGCCCGATGCTCGCGGAAGTCGACTTCGACGACATCCACTACTTCGTGCGCGCCTCAGAGAAGGCCTCACGCTCCTGGGACGAGGTTCCTGAGGACGTCAAGAAGACGTTCGACAGGCTTGGGATACCCGAGGCGGAGCGCAGGTTTCTCGCCGGCGTCGGCGCGCAGTACGAGTCAGAGGTCGTCTACCACCAGGTGCGCAAGGATCTCGAGGAGCAGGGAGTCATATTCCTCGACATGGACTCAGGGCTCCGTGAGCACGAGGACATCGTCAAGCAGCACTTCGCGACGATCATCCCGCCGAACGACAACAAGCTGGCCGCCCTCAACAGCGCGGTGTGGTCGGGCGGCTCCTTCGTATACGTGCCGCCAGGCGTGCAGGTCGAGATGCCGTTGCAGGCGTACTTCAGGATCAACACCGAAAGCATGGGTCAGTTCGAGCGCACGCTCATCATCGCGGACGAGGGTTCGTATGTGCACTACGTCGAGGGGTGCACCGCCCCGACCTACTCCTCGAGCTCGCTGCACTCCGCCGTCGTCGAGCTGATCGCCAGGCCGGGCGCCCGAATCCGCTACACCACCGTGCAGAACTGGTCTGACAACGTGTTCAACCTGGTCACGAAGCGAGCGCGCGCGGAGCGGGATGCGACGGTCGAGTGGGTTGACTGCAACCTCGGATCGAAGCTCACGATGAAGTATCCGTCCGTCTACCTCGTCGGCGAGCGGGCTCACGGCGAGATCCTCTCGATCGCCTTCGCAGGGCACGGGCAGCACCAGGACGCAGGCGGCAAGATAATCCACGTCGCGCCGAACACGACTTCGAACATCTTCGCGAAGTCGATCTCCAAGGACGGCGGGCGCAGCTCCTACAGGGGCCTGCTCGAGGTCGCGAAGGGCGCGCATGGCGCGAAGTCGAAGGTCGTCTGCGATGCGCTGCTGCTCGACGAGCACTCGCGCTCTGACACCTACCCGACTATCAGGATCGGCGACGACGATGTCGACGTCGGCCATGAGGCGACTGTCTCGAAGGTGGGTGAGGAGCAGCTGTTCTATCTCATGGCGCACGGGCTAGACGAAGACGAGGCGGCGAAGATGATCGTCAACGGCTTCATAGAGCCGATCGTCAAGGAGCTGCCGATGGAGTACGCGATCGAGATGAACAGGCTCATCGAGTTGCAGATGGAGGGCTCGATTGGCTAGCCAGGCGGCGGCGCAGCCCGCCTGGCTGCTTCGGAGGAGAGAGCACGCCGCCGAGCTGTCTCGCCAGATGGAGCTGCCAGCCTTCCATGGCGTGCCGGGGTGGGAGTTCACGCCTCTCGACCGGCTGGATCTCAGGGCCTACCCTGACGGCAGGGCCGCAGACCCAGGCAGTGCCCCTCGGCTTCTGCAAGCGCCCTCGTCGGCCCTTTCGGCAGGCGCATCGCAGGCAGAGGACCGCCCTCGGAACGATCTCGCGCGCGAGCATGACTCCGCAGGGCCGATCGTGTTGCCTCTGCAGGAGGCGGGCAGGCTCTGCGGTGAGGTGCTCGAGCGTCATCTCGGCTCTGCGGTGAGCGCAGGCGAGCCTTCGGCCAGTGGCGAAGGCAACCCGTTCGTCGCGTACAACGATGCGCGCTGGACTGACGGGTGGCTCGTATACGTGCCTGCGCACCTCGAAGTGCTCGAGCCGATCGTGCTCAGCACCGTGCATCGGCCGCAGACCTTTCTTCACCACAGGGTGCTCATCGTCCTCGAGGAGGGCGCTCAGGCAGAGGTGTGGGCGCAGCAGCTGTCGGCTGCGCCTGAAGGCGAGGGCATCTCGAACGGCGTCGTCGAGCTCTTCGTCGGACCGCATGCCAGCCTCCGCTTCATCGAGGCGCAGGGCCTCAGCGAGCGCACGTGGATGTTCGGCGCGGAGCGGGCGATCGTGGAGCGCGATGGCCATCTGCAGTGGACGGCGCTTGGCTTCGGCTCCGCCAACGGCAAGGTCTTCCTCGAGACGAAGCTCGCCGAGCCGGGCGCCCACGCTTCGATCACCGGAGCGTACGCGACCCGGGGCGCGCAGCATCTCGACTTCGACACGCTCCAGGAGCACGCGGCTCCGAACACCAGCTCGGACCTCGCGTTCAGGGGGGTCCTCACCGGCCGCTCCAGCGCCGTCTGGAGGGGCATGATCGAGGTCGATCCAGGCGCGCAGCGCACTGACGCCTTCCAGGAGTCGCGCAACCTCCTGCTCAGCAAGCGCGCGCACGCTGATGCGATACCGGGGCTCGAGATCCTCGCCGACGACGTGCGCTGCACGCACGCTGCCGCAGTTGCCCAGGTGGACCCTGAGCAGCTCTTCTACCTCGCAAGTCATGGCCTTCCAGAGAACGCTGCAAAGAGGCTCGTCATCGAGGGCTTCCTTCAGGCCATCCTCGAGCGGTTCGCGGGCGGTGCTCTGCGAGAGGCGATCGGCGATGCGCTGCAGAGGAGGATCGACCTCGTCCTCGCGGCGTGAGGTCTGCCGGCGTCGTGCGCCTCGGCGCGCAGCGGCGGGGCGATGCGGTGAAGGCGCTCGCCTCGCCCACCTGCATCGCTGAACCCAGAGCGCGCCCTCCCTCGAGCTTTCCTCGAGCGCGCCCTCCCTCGAGCGTCCGCCGCCGCCCGGCCGCCCCGCCTGCAAGGATGCTCACGTGAGGATCTGGTTCGACATGACCGCCTCTGCCCACCCTGTCGTGTTCCGTCCGGTGATCGTCAGGCTGCAGGAGCGCGGCCACGAGGTGCACATCAGCGCCCGTGACTATGCGCAGACGCTTGGGCTGTTGAAGCTTCATCACCTCGACCACGTCACCTTCGGTCAGCACGCGGGCGCTTCGCGGGTGAGGAAGATGATTGCGCTCAGCAGGCGCACGAGCAGGCTGCATCGTTGGGCTCGAGGAAGGTTCGATCTCGCCGTCGCCCATGGCTCGAACGATCTTGCGCTTGCAGCGGCCTGGGCGAGAATCCCCGCCGTCAACATGTTCGACTACGAGTTCGCGATCCAGCAGCACAACATCGGCTGCAGGCTCGCCAGGAGGGTGATCACACCTGATGCGATCCCGCCCGCCAGGCTCGCCCGCTTTGGCGTCAGCGGCGAGAAGCTGCTCCAGTACCCTGGGCTGAAGGAGGAGTACTACCTCTCCGACTTCGAGCCTGATCCGACGATCCTCGCAAGGCTTGGCGCTGACGAGGAGCGCGTCATCGTCATCGTGCGTCCGCCGCCTGATGTATCGCTCTACCATCGCAAGTCCAACCCGCTGTTCCCTGCGGTGCTCTCCCATCTCGGCGGCCGCGAAGACGTCCACGCGATCGTGCTCCCGCGCACGCAGGCGCAGCGAGAGCACGTCCAGCAGCTGCGACTGCCCTCTGCGATCGTCACCGACGGGGCCGTCGACGCTCAGAGCCTCATTGCCGCGGCAGACCTCGTCGTATCCGCTGGAGGCAGCATGAACAGGGAGGCGGTCGCGCTTGGGGTGCCCGTGTACACGACCTATGGAGGCCGGCTCGGCGGAGTCGATGAGGCGCTCATCAGGAGCGGAAGGCTGCGCCCCCTCACCGACCCGCGCGCCCTCGAGATCCGCAAGCGCACGGGGCACCTCGACTGGCCGCGCCGTGACCCTGATGTACTCGTAGAGATGATCCTCTCCGCGGTGTCGTGACCCCGATGGCCGACGATCGCCGCAGACCGGCCGCCTTCGCTTTTGCCTCGGTGCCTTCGTCTCCCGCCGCTTCTGCTGGACCCGCCGCTTCTGCTGGACCCGCCGCTTCTGCTGGACCCGGCGCTCCTGCTGCGCCTGGCACTCCTGTTGCGCCTCCCACTCCCCATGCGGCCACCGATGGCGGTGCAGCTGCGCCTGGCACTCCTGTTGCGCCTCCCACTCCCCATGAGGCCACCGATGGCGATGCAGCTGCGGCTGCCACTCCCGCGGGACCCCGCGGCGCGGTGCGGGTCGACGCCCATCCCGTGGATCGGTCGACGGCAGAGAGGACGCTCGCCGAGCGCTATGCGCTCATCGCGAAGGAGCGTTCGTCGCGGACAGTCGATGCTGCCCTGCGGGTGCTCGACATCCTCATTGCGGTACCGGCCCTGCTGCTTTCGGCACCGCTCTGCGTTCTCATCGCGCTTGCGCTCAGGATCAGCGCGCCACGCACGCCGAGCATCTACCGCGGTTGGCGGGTCGGGCGATATGGCCATCAGTTCCAGATGTTCAAGTTCCGCACGCTCGCCGTCGACGCAGAGCAGAGGCTTGGCCCATATCTCGGGGAGGAGCTGACGCTGAGGACCTCGGAGGAGGTCACACGCCTCGGAAGGATGCTGCGGTCCTCGAAGCTCGACGAGCTGCCGCAGCTGCTCAACGTGCTCAGGGGAGAGATGAGCCTCGTCGGCCCGCGCCCGATAAGGCCGGCGTTCTTTGCGGAGCTGTGTGAGGAGATTCCCCAGTACTGGCAGCGCCTCGTTGTCAGACCGGGGCTCACCGGTCTCGCCCAGCTGCGCATGACCAGGGAGACGACCTGGGCGCAAAAGCTCGCTCATGACCTCGAGTACATCGCCGACCGCTCCGTCGGGCTCTACCTCGCGGTCATCGTGCGCACCGTCCTGCTGCTGCTCGTACGTCCGGTCAACAGGTCAGGCAGCCTGCACCGCCTGCCCTAGCGGCGATCGCGATGTGCGGAATCTGCGGGATATACGCCTACTCCTCTGCGCGCCCTGAGCGTGAGCTGGTGCAGCGGATGACCGCGGCACTCACGCACCGCGGCCCGGACAGCGGCGGGGTGCACCTCGATGGCCCTGCGGCACTTGGTGCGCGGCGGCTTGCGATCATCGACGTCGCGCATGGGGATCAGCCGATGATCTCTGCAGATGGCGACGTGTGCGTTGTCCAGAACGGAGAGATCCTCAATCATCGGCAGCTGCGGGTCGGGCTCGAAGCGGATGGCTTCGCGCTTCGAACCGCATGCGACACCGAGGTGCTCATCCACCTCTATCTTCGTGACGGCCCACGGTTCCTCAGCGACCTGCGGGGAATGTTCGCGATTGCGCTCTGGGATCGTCGTCGCCGGCTGTTGCTGCTTGCTCGCGACCGCTTCGGCATCAAGCCGCTCTACTACTCGAGCCTAGCCGGCAGGCTCAGCTTCGCCTCCGAGCTGAAGGCGCTGCTGGAGGACCCTGAGCTCCCGCGCGAGGTCGACAGGGATGCTCTTCACTCGTTTCTCGCGTTCAACTCGATCCCAGCGCCGCAGACGATCTTCGGCTCGGCGCGCAAGTTGCCGGCAGGTCATCTGCTCACCTGCTCGGAGTCAGGCGTGCATCTCGAGCGGTTCGCGAGGCCAGCGCCCGTCGCGCGCGGCCAGACCGCGAGCGGCTCTCGCGAGGCGCTCGCGCAGGAGCTGCGCGAGCGGCTCCTCGACTCCGTGCGAGCTCATCTGCTTGCGGATGTGCCGGTTGGAGTGCTGCTCTCCGGCGGGGTGGATTCCTCGGTGCTCACGGCCCTCGCCTCGAGTCTGTGCCCGGAGCCGATCAAGACCTTCTCGATAGGGTTCCGTGAGCGCTCGTTCGATGAGCTTCATCTCGCGCGCCAGGTTGCGCGCCGCTGTCGCACGGATCACCACGAGCTCGTCTTGCGGCCGGACGTCGCGCATCTGCTGCCGAAGCTGGTCGCGGCCTTCGACGAGCCGTTCGCTGACTCCTCCGCGCTGCCGACCTACCTCGTCTGTGCGCTTGCCGCCGAACACGTGAAGGTCGTTCTCAGCGGCGAGGGGGGCGATGAGCTGTTCGGAGGCTACGAAACCTATGCGGCCGATCAGCTCGCCTACACTGCCGATCGGATTGCGCCTGGCATCGGGCGCTCAGCGGCGCGATTGGCGCCCCTCGTCGGCCTGCTGCCGAGCGCGAGCACACGGGTCAGCCTCGACTACAGGGCGAAGCGCTTCACCGCTGCGGCGGCGCTGCCGCCGCTCGAGCGACATCATGGCTTCAAGGAGATCTTCTCCTCGGAGGAGCGTTCCGCGCTGCTCCGAGAGCGCTGGCGCGACCCAGGGAGCGACCCGCTCGCGCCCTGGCGCGCGCGCTTTGCGGAGACCGAGGGTGCGCCGATGCTCGCGCGCCTGCAGGACGTCGATCTGGGCGTGTACCTCGTCGATGACCTGCTCGTCAAGACCGACAGGATGAGCATGATTCATGGCCTCGAGGCGCGCGTGCCGTTCCTCGATCCTGTCGTCGCGGAGCTCGCGCTGGCCCTGCCGACGCATCACAAGGTGCTCGCGCTCAGCAAGAAGCGGCTGCTGCGCAGGGCTGCGGCACCGCTGCTGCCGCAGGCGGTCCTCAGGGCCCGCAAGCGCGGATTCTCGATCCCCGCGGCAGCCTGGCTGCGAGGCGAGCTGGAGCCGCTCGCGAGGCAGCTGCTCGCGCGAGAGCGCATCGCCAGCCAGGGCTTCTTCGAGCCCACAGTCGTCACAGGGCTGCTCGAGCAGCATCTCGCGCGTCGCGTCGACCGGAGCCGTCAGCTGTGGGGGCTGATGTGCTTCTCGCTGTGGGCGGAGCGGTGGGCTGACGGCGGCTGAGAGCAGCGCGTGCCCTGCGGTCGCGGTCGGCCGATGCGACAGCTCGCCTCGACGAGAGGCGGATCGCCTCACCCGGAGCGACGACGCATGACTTCGTCGCCGGGCGGGTAACTCACATCAGGCCGAGAGGAGGAACTCGTGAGGCGTGCGACTGGTCATCTGGCACTTGGTGGTGCTGTAGGCGCCGTGCTCGTCTCGTGCGCGCTGCTCAACGCGGCCGTCGCGGTCGGGGCGGGGTTCGGTGTGAAGATGGTGCTCGCCGGCACGTGCAGGGTCTCGACGTGCAGCACCTCGAGCAGCCTCGGTGAACTGTTCACCCAAGCCGCGGCTCATCCGAACTACGGCGTCACCGAGTTCCAGGTCGCATCGCAACGTGTGCCTGGGGTGCTTCCCGGCAGCGAACCGGAAGCTCCCGTAAAACCGATCAAGCGCGCGCGCATCGACCTGCCGGTCGGCTTGTCCATCAACCCCGAAGCGGTGCCGCACTGCTCGATGAGTGCCTTCGAGTCGGTCGAAGTGGTGCCTGGCAGGGGGATCTTCGCCGAAAGCCTCTGTGGGCCGGAAGCCGTCGTCGGCGAAGACACCGCCACCGTCGTCGTCGAACCGGTGAAAGGGCTGTATGCCGACGTGCCGCTCCACGGCGTCGTCTACAACCTGCAGCGACCAGAGGGCGTGCCCGCTGAGTTCGGCGTCGCGATCAGTCTCGCACCGCTCGGGCCCGCCTACGTCGGCGCCTACGCTCACACGCTGCTCGAAGGCGGCGTCAGCTGGCACACAGAAGCGGGCATCAGCCCCAGCGGGGACTTCCACGAGTACTTCGAGATCGACCCCATCGGCGCCGAACCGCCCCTGCTCGAGTCGCGACTGCTCTTCGACGGCAACATCGGACACGGCGGCTTCCTCACCCTGCCGAGCGAATGCAGCGGTGGGCAGACCACGAAGATCGAAGCGGAATCCTACGAAGGCGAACGCGCGACCTCGGAGTTCACCACGCCGATCGGACTCACGGGCTGCAGCGAAGTACCGTTCGCTCCTGAAGTCCTGCTCGAACCGAGCACCTCCCAAAGCGACGCCGTCGATGCCGCGACCGTGAGGGTGCTCCTCCCCCAGAACGGCAGCCCAGACGCGATCAACTCCTCCGCGTTGAAGCAGGCGGAAGTGAAGCTGCCCGAAGGGATGAGCCTCAACCCTGCCGCGGCGGCAGGGTTGGCGTCCTGCTCGGAGGCGCAGTTCGAACAGCATGGTGGAGGTCCGGTCAGTTGTCCGGTTGGGTCGCGCATCGGCGAAGCTGTCATCGAAACTCCCACGCTGCCGCCGGGTGCGCTTTCTGGGGGCGTCTATGTCGGGGAACCGGTGCCCGGCGCGAGCCCCGCCTCAGGTCGCGAGTACCGCATCTTCATCGCCGCTGAATCGAAGCGCTACGGCGTCTCGGTCCGCCTCGAAGGGCAGGTGCACGCAAACGAAGCGACGGGCCAGCTCACGACGGTCGTGCTGGAAAATCCCCAGGTTCCATTCCACGAGTTCGTCGTCGCGCTCAACGATCTCGCGCACACGCCGCTTGCAAACCCACTTTCCTGCGGCGCAGCGACGACGGCTGGCGGCTTTCTGCCATACAGCGACCAGAGTGCGATCACGTCCGCCAGCAGCGTCTTCACAGTCGACTTCGACGGGCACGCCTGCCCATCGCCGTTGCCGTTCGCGATCGCACAGGGCGCGGGCACAGCGCCCGACACCACGGGCATCAGCACCGCGTTTACGCTCCAGCTCTCTCGGCCCGAAGGCGATCAGTACCTCTCGAGCCTCAGCACCGCCCTGCCCCAGGGCCTCGTCGCGCTCATCCCAACGGTGCCCCTGTGCGCCGAAGCGCAGGCGGATGCGGACAGCTGTCCTGCAGCGAGCGCGATCGGAACCGCCGCCGTAACGGTCGGCTCCGGCCCCGAACCGTATCTGCTCTCGGGCACCGTCTATCTCACCGGCCCTGTCTCTGGCATCAGCGTGAAGGCGCTGCCAAATGCGCCACCGACTGCTCCATATGGCCTGCTCGTGCTCATCGATGCAGAAAAAGTCGGTCCCTACGACTACGGTCTCATCGGGACGAGAGCGGCGATCGACGTCGCGCCGTACAGTGGAAGGGTCATCGTCTCGAGCACGTTGCCGACGATCGAGGGCGGCGTGCCGCTGCGCCTCCGCAGCATTCGAATCGCGATCGATCGTCCAGGCTTCCTCGTCAATCCGACTGGCTGCGAAACGCGCTTCACCGAAACGAGCCTCACATCCACCTTCGGGGGCGAAGCGCATCTCTCGACCCCCTTCCAGACGACGGGGTGCGAAGGGCTGCCGTTCACGCCGAGGATCCAGGCCTCCTCGAGCGCGCATCACACCAGGAAGCTTGGCGCGAGCCTGCGAGTCACGCTCTCGCAGCCTGCGCAGCAGTCGAACATCCGGTCCATCTCCGTCACGCTGCCGGGCAAGCTGCCCTCCCGTGAGTCCACGCTCAAACAGGCGTGCCTCGAAGCGACCTTTGCCGCAAACCCGCTCGACTGCCCGACCGCCTCTGTGGTCGGCAGTGCGGAGGTGAGCACGCCGACGCTGCCTGGCACTCTCTCTGGGCCTGCGTACGTCGTCTCCGAGGGCGATCGCGCCTTCCCGAACCTCGACCTCGTCCTGCAGGGCGACGGCGTCACCGTCGTGCTCGTAGGGAACACGAACATCAGCGGAGGCATCACCCATGCGAGCTTCCCCACTCTGCCGGACGTTCCGGTTCACAGCTTCCAGCTCATGTTGCCGACAGGCCCGAAATCGATACTCGCCGGCAATGGGCGCTTCTGCAGAGCTCCGATGTACATGCCGACGCTCATCGTCGCCCAGAACGGCAGGCGGATCGCCTCAAAGACCCGGATCCAGATCAGCGGATGTCCGATCGAAGTGACCGCGCGACGTCTCGAGCGCGCTCACATCCTCATCTCCACGGTCGTGCCGGCAGCCGGTGAGATAACAGCGGCCGGCAGATACCTGAAGGCTGTGCACAGGCAAGCGGGCAAAGCTGGGCGAGCTCGGATCGAGGTGCCGCTCGATCACACAGGGCTCCGGCTGCTTGCCCTGCACCACCTCCTCAGGGTGACCGTGCGCCTCCGCTTCGTTCCGCGGAAGGCGCGGCAGCACGCTTCAGAAGCCGTCGTGCACGCGACGTTCACGGCCCTTCGGCGGTAGCCTGGGCTGCGCTCCAGCGCTCACTGGCGAAGTGCGTCGCCTCGGCCGCTCCCAGCGGCGTCGATGGTGGGGAGCCGTGCAGGTACTCTGCGGCGATCGCCCCGAAGTCGCCGCTCGCGCGCAGCTGGCCCAGCACGACCGCAACGATGCCGTGCATCCGCCGGATCAGGACCGCGTCGGGTGGGAGGGTGAACTGGCTCGCTTGTCGCCGTGAGTGCGCCTGTCTGTGAGCTTGCTGCGCATCCTCGTTGAGCTCTCCGATGGCCTCTGCATCCTCGATTCCCGCCGGTGGCTCACGCCCGCGCCTGCGCCTCGCGCGGGCAAAGGATCGCGCTCCGGGGCACGCGTACCATCCGGTCGCGCGGCGCATCATCGTCAGAGCCCACGCGGGCTCTACATCCTCTGCCCGCTCAGCGGGCAGATAGCCCCCCTCTTGCAGCGCCTGCTTCAGCTGCGCCTCATCGCCGTCGCGCACTGAGCGTGCGATCGCCACCTCCTGCGCGACCCGGTCTGAGGAGACGACCCGCAGCAGTCCGAAATCCAGGAAGCAGAGCTTGCCGTCGGGACAGAGCAGGTAGTTGCCGGGGTGTGGATCGCCAAGCGCGATCCCATCCCTGTAGAGCAGGCCGAAGAAGAACCGAAACACGATCTCAGCGAAGCGGTTGCGAGCATGCGCCTCAGCAGCGCAGACTGCCTCGAACCGCTGTCCCTCCACGTACTCGGTGACGAGCATGCGCTGGGTGCACAGCTCGCTGTGCACGCGCGGGACCTTCATGAATGGGTGATCGCCGATCAGACGCTCTATGCGACGCTGGCTTTCAGCCTCGAGCTCGTAGTCGAGCTCCGCCCCGACCCGCTCGCGCACCTCTTCGGCGAGCGCCTTCGCGTCGAGGCCTGGGGCGAGACGCTTCAGCAGCGGAACGAGCATCATCGCGTTGCGCAGATCGGTGTCCACCGCCTCCGCGATGCGGGGGTACTGGACCTTCACCGCCACCTCGCGTCCGTCGTGCGTCCGCGCTCTGTGAACCTGTCCGATCGAGGCGGCAGCGAACGCTTCAGGCTCGAACTCCGCGAACACCTGGGTGAGCGGCCTGCGAAGCTCGCCTTCCAGCATCTTCTCGAGCGCGTTGAAAGGCAGGGGCGGCACGTCGTCACGCAGCGAAGCGAGCATCGCCTGCAGCCGGTCCCGCTCATCCTCGGGCAGGCCGTCGAGCTCGATCAGCGAGATCATCTGGCCGACCTTCATCGCCGCTCCGCGCATCTGTGAGAGCCTGTCAACGAGCTCATGCACGAGCGCTGCTGTGCGGGCACTGCGCGCGGCGGCAGCGCGCTCAGGGCTGCGCACGGCATTCGCTGAGCGCATGCCCGCCCACCGCAGCCCTTGGCTGCCGACGAAGCCGCCGACCTTCGCTGTGCGCGCGATTCGACTCGTCGGCAGCGCCGCTGTTCGAGGTCGATCCCGATCGCCGTCGCCAACGCTCATCAGTCGAGCCTAGCGAGAGGCCTCGAGCTTGCCCGCCGCGCGCCTCGCCCGAGTGCAGCGAGCTTCGAGGGCGAGTGGCCCGCTGTCTCAGGTGCAACCAACGCAGGCAAAGCTGCAGGGCCGCTCGCCCCGGCACATCTCAGGCCTTGGGGCTCAGCCTGCGGTTCGCGGCTCTGGGGGGAGCGCCGTCTTCTCCCGCTGGCGCTCAGGGTCGATTCGCACCACGTTCCATGCGAGCCCGACAGCCTCCATCGCCCTGATCACCAGGCCGCTGACATCGAGCTCCCACCAGCGCATGCCGTGGAACGCTGACCGGGGAAAGGCGTGGTGGTTGTTGTGCCACGCCTCACCCAACGTCGGCAGTGCGAGCACCGCGACGTTGCGGGAGTGATCGGTCGTCGTGAACCGGCGCCGGCCGAGGAAGTGACAGAGCGAGTTCACGCTCCATGTCGTGTGGTGGCTCAGGAACACCCGGACGAGGCCTGCCCAGACCAGTGCCCACAGCGCGCCTATGAAGCTCCCCGTCAGCAGCCAGCCGATCGCGAACGGCAGCAGCAGCGTCAGTGCGACGAACCCGACGAAGCCGCGGTTTATCGCGCGCATCACTGGATCTTCGACGAGGTCACGCGCGTACCGGCGGGCGTCGGCAAGTCCGACCGAGGTGAACAGCCACCCTACGTGGGCGTGCCACAACCCGCGCAGCGTTCCGAGCAGGCCGGGGCCGTGGTTCGTGTGCGGACTGTGAGGGTCGCCATCACGGTCGGAGAAGGCGTGGTGCTTGCGGTGGTCCGCGACCCACTTGATCACGGGGCCTTGGACCGCGAGCGAGCCGAGCACGGCGAAGAAGTACTGAGTGACGCGGTGGGCGTCGAACGCGCGGTGTGTCAGCAGGCGGTGGAAGCCGATCGTGATCCCAAGGGTTGGCAGCACGTACAGCACGCACATCAGCACGAGGTCCCGCCAGTCGAGTACGTGGTGCCAGCCGAGCGCGATGCCTGCGCCAAGCGCAATCATCGGCACCACGACGGCGGCGATGTTCGCTGCGCGTCGCGCTCTGCTCAGCTGCGGCTCAGGCGAGCACCGCGGGAGAAGCGCTCCGCTCGCAGTGGGCTCGGTCGGCGGGGCTGTCGCGGAGTCGGTGGACGCACTCGCAGCCAAGACGGTGAGGTTTCCAGCAGCGATCGAGGAGCCAGATGTCGGAGGCGCGGAGGACACGCTGATCACGCTCAGCTTACCTCAGCTCCCGTCTATCCTCATCGCCGCCGGTCGACGAGGGCGTAGGCCACTGATGAGGCGACCGCGGTCACGGCGAGCACCGATGGCCAGCCGCCGAGCTTCCCTGCAAGCGGATGAGAGAGCACGAACGCCCCGAGGTAGGTCCCGAGAACTCCTGCCGCTGCCCGTGGACCAGCGGACCTGACCGCGTCTCGAACGGACCAGGCGCCTGCGGCCAGGAGCACCGCCCCACCAACCTCGCGTCGCTTCGTGCAGCGCACGGATGCGAACCCGCCGATCAGTCCGCCGGCGACCGCTGCGGATGTTGGAACAGATGCCACCTGCCCTGCATCCTACCGCCGGCCCACTGCAGCCCGCTGCTGCCTGCTGGCGCACCCCGTCCGCCGGTGCCTGCTGGAGCACCCCGCCCGCCGGTGCCTTGTGGCGCACCGGCGAGAGTGCGGTGGCTATCGTCGCCACCGTGATAGCGCGTCTTCGCCGCATGCCGGTCGTATCCGCAGCGATCGCGACCGCGATCGCTGCGGTCGCTGTCATTGCGATCGCGCAAGTCACCGGCAATCATGCTCTCAGCAGAGCCTTCGAAGACGTCGACGCCCTGTGGATCGGCCTCATCGCCGGGGCGGAGCTCATCACCTACCCTGCGTATGCGATCGCCTACAGGTCGATCGCGAGGGTGCATGGCCACGCACAGCTCGCGCTGCCGCTCGTCGCACGGGTCGTCGTCGCCGGCTTTGGCCCGTTTGCAGTTGGAGGCGGCTTCGGCCTCGACAAGCAGGTGCTGCTCGCCCTGCACGAGGATGAGCACAGCGCTCGTGTTCGTGTGCTCGCGCTTGGCAGCCTCGAGTGGCTCGTGCTCGCGCCGGCGACCTGCATCGCTGCGATACTCATGCTCGCAGAGGGCGCACACGTCAGGGGGTCGCTGCTGTGGCCCTGGGCGATCGCGGTTCCGCTTGGTCTCGGGTTCGGTTTGTGGGCGAGCGCACCGGGTCGCAGCGAGCGGATCTGCCGATTCAGAGGCCGCCGCCTCGCCTGGCTTTCGAGCGTCCTCGAGGGCGTCGGCGTCATGCACACCCTCATCCGCAGCCCGCGCGCCCACCTTGGCGCCTGGATCGGCACCCTCCTCTACTGGGCCGCCGACATCGCTGCCTTCTACGGCGGCCTGCGATGCTTCGGCCTCGCGCCGGGGATCGGTGAGGTCATCATCGCCTACGCGACCGGCTACATCGCGACCAGGCGCTCACTGCCACTTGGAGGCGCGGGAGTCACGGAGGCGCTCATGACCTACTCGCTCTCCTGGCTTGGGCAGCCCCTCGCCCCGGCGCTTGCGGCCGTTGTCGCCTACAGGGCCTTCAACTTTCTGCTCGCTTCGACTCCTGCGCTCATCGCGCATCACCAGATGGAGGGGCTTCTCGACGCTGCGGGCAGGCGCAAAGCAGAAGGCGACGCCCGTACGCCGCAGCAGGCGGGCGGTCGCGTCTGAGCTGCTGCGCACCCTCATCGGTGATCGCGGGCAGGAGGCAGAGATGCTTCACTTCGGCGATGCTTGCAGCGTCGCTGCGCAGGCGGCTCGCCGACTCTGTCGCGTGCTGATCGACGGCCCTCGCTCGTGCTCATCGAACGCACAGATGGACAGGCGGCCGATTCTGTCGGGTACCTCAGGGTCAGCAGCGAGACGTGAGAACAACGCGGAAAGTGAGATGGAGCATGCCCCAGCAGTTGAAAGTCGCAAACCTCGAGCTCAGCTCGCCAGCCTTCGGCAACCTTCGCCCGATCCCGGCGAAGCACACTGGAGACGGCGATGACCTCGCGCCGCCGCTTCAGTGGACCGGCCTGCCGGAGGGCACGAAGGCCGTTGCCATCGTCATGCACGACCCGGACGCGCCGCTCGTCGACGGCTTCACGCACTGGGTTGCCTACGGCATCCCTGCTGAGCTCGACGGGATCCCGGAGGGCGGCGGACAGGTTCGCAACGGCGTCAACTCGTTCGGCAACGCTCGCTACAACGGCCCCATGCCGCCGCCGGGTCATGGCCCCCATCACTACTACTTCTGGATCTACGCTCTCGACGAGAACCTCGATCTCGAGCCTGGCCTCGACCGTCGGGCGCTGCTCGAGCGCATCGAGGACCACGTCATCGAGCAGGCTCGTCTCATCGGCACATACGAACACTGACGCCGCCGATGCTGCCAGCGCGAAGCCGGCGATCGCATAGGATGTCGTCGTGAGGCTCATCGGTCCGTTGTGACGATCGCGATCGCGCTGCTGCTCGCGCTCGTCTCGACGACGCTCACGAACCTCGCCTACGTCCGCCAGCATGCCGCGGCGACGGATCTGCCGGCGCTGTCGCTCGCACGTCCTGTGCAGGCCGTTCGCATGCTGCTCGCCGATCCGCGCTGGCGGCGCGGGTTCGCGCTCGAGGCCTCCGGGTACCTGCTGTATGCCGCCGCGCTCGCGGTCGCACCGCTTGCGCTCGTGCAGAGCGCAGCCGCAGGAGGGATTGGGATTCTTGCCTATCTCTCACGCCGAATCAGCGGGCACCGGGTCGGCAGGCGGACGATGATCGGGGTGATGCTTTCGGTCGTTGGGCTGCTCTCTCTCGGTCTCTCGCTCCAGAGTGGGCCGACGGCTGGTCACACCGGTTCGATCGCGCTCGTGCTCGTGTGGCTTGGAGGGACCGCCGCCGCAGCAGCGGCGGTCTACGTGCTCGGGCGTCCTGTCCTGCCTCGCGTCGTCGTCTGCGGCATCGCGGGCGGACTCTGCTTCTCCGTTGGGGACATCGCGACGAAGCTTGCGACGCAGTGGGGTCCGCGCAGCGCGTTCGTCGTCGCCGTGTTCCTCGGCTATGGGGCTGGCACGAGTCTGCTGCAGCTCGGCTACCAGGCGGGGGCGGCGCTCACGGTCGCTGGGCTTGCAACGCTGCTTGCGAACGTGCTGCCGATCGCAGCAGGCACGGTCCTACTCGAAGAGCCGGTGCCCTCGGGCGCGCTTGGAGGTGCGAGGGTGTTCGCGTTCTTTGCCGTCACCGCCGGCGCTGTGCTGCTCACGAAGCCGGCCGGCGAGACGTAGCGCTCTGTCCTCTGCGCAAGGCCGACTCGAAGCTGCTCAGAAAGCGGCGAGGCAAGACCTCGCGGCCTCGAGCTCTGGCACCGGCTGCCTCAGGGAGAGCACGCCTGTGAACAGGTCGCCGTGCGTCTGCAGGCGATCCAGTGCTGCAGCTGCCTCGAAGGTGAGCAGGCGACTGTCTTTCGCCTGCAGGCACGCTTCGACCTCCTCGAAGCGCACGGGCGTCGAGGCTGTCGGAGTGTCGAACGCGCGCAGCGAGTGCACCGATATCGTCGTCTTGTGGGCGTCGTTCTGGCTCCAATCGATCAGGACCTTCCCTGCGCGACTCGCCTTGCCCATGCGTGAGACTACGGTCGTCGGTCGCTCGCGTGCGAGCAGCGACGCCAGCTCGTGGGCGAGCGGCTTCGTCGCCTCGTACGTTGCATCGGCTGTGTTCAGGGGCACGTACAGCTGCATTCCCTTCAACCCTGAGGTCTTTGGGAACGACTTCAACCTCAGGGCATCCAGGAGCGCTCGCAGCTCGAGGGCAACCTCGCAGCAGCTGACGATGTCGGCGGGAGGGCCGGGATCGAGATCGAGGACGAGCGCTGTTGGACGGTGCATCGCGGCCGCAAGGGAGAGCGATGGGTGCAGCTCGATGTTCGCGAGGTTCGCCAGCCAGATCAGCGTTGGCAGGTCCTCGCAGATCACGTAATCGATCTCGCGTCCGCTGTAGGGGCTCCAGATGGTCGCCGTGCGCACCCACGCGGGACGAGCCGCTGGGGACTGCTTCTGGTAGAAGTGCCTGCCCTGCACTCCGCTCGGATATCGCTTCAGCGTCAGCGGGCGACCGTGCAGGTGCGGCAGCAGCCAGGGCGCGGCGGCGGCGTACCACCCGATCAGATCGCCCTTCGTGAAACCCGTCCGCGGATAGAGGACCTCATCCAGGTTGCGCAGCCTCAACCTCCTGCCGTCCACTTCGACCTCCAGGCCGTTCCGGCTGCGCTCAGCACCTGCCAAGAGCTTCTCCAGTGCCGCCGCTCCCGAGTCACGGAGACTCGATGCTCCTGTCGTCATGAGGTCATCCTGTCTCGACAGCTGCTGCATAAGCTTTCACCGTGGATCATCTTCAGCGGTTGCGGACTCGCCTCGCCCAGCTCGCTGATCTGCGTGCGCTGCAGATGCTTGCGCACTGGGATCAGATGGTTGTCATGCCGCCACGGGGCGCGTCTGCTCGAGCGCATCAGCTCGCGACGCTCGAGGGCCTCGCCCATTCGCTTGCAGGCGCGCCGGAGGTCGGAGAGTGGATAGAGGAGCTCGGAGAGGCCGAGCTCTCGGAGGTCGATCGCGACCTCGTCAGGATCGCCAAGCGCGACTGGGAGCGTGCCCGGCGCGTTCCCAGCGAGCTCGCAGCCGAGCGCGCGGAGGCTGGCGCGGCGGGCCAAGAGGCTTGGGTGCGTGCTCGCGAGCAGGACGACTTCGCATCGTTTCTCCCTGCGCTCAGGCGCAACATCGAGCTCGCCCGCGCCGTTGGGCAGTGCGTCGCCGACGGTGCGTGCAGCGCCTATGACGCGCTGCTCAGCGACTACGACTATGGCCTCAGCACAGATCATCTGCGGATGCTGTTCGGCGAGCTCGGCAGTCGGCTGCCGCCGATCTTCGCAGGTGCTCCACAGGACCACTCTACGGCGCTGCACGTGCCGCTCGACGTGCAGAGGCAGGCCGTGAAGGGGCTCCTCCGGCGGCTTGGCGTAGAGCGCTCCAGCTGGCGGGTCGACGTCTCCGCTCATCCCTTCACGGCGTGGATGAGCCCGCAAGACACGCGGCTGACCACCAGGTATGAGCAGGACGGGCTCGAGTCGCTGCTCAGCGCCCTGCACGAGTATGGACATGGGCTCTACGAGCGTCAGATCGATGCGGCACTTCACCGCACCAGCCTCGGCGAAGGGACATCGATGTCGATGCACGAGTCGCAGAGCAAGCTGTGGGAGAACCACGTGGCGCGCAGCGTGCCGTTCGCAGAGTTGATCGCCGCTGAGCTCGCCGACGCGGGTTGCGCCTTCACACCTCAGCGCGTCCGATCTCAGCTCGTGCGTCTCACGCGGAGTCCGATCAGGGTCTCCGCTGACCCCGTCACCTACCCGCTGCACATCGTGCTCCGGTTCGACCTCGAGCTCGCTCTCATCGCCGGCGAACTGCCTGCTGAGGAGTTGCCTGCCGCGTGGAGGGAGGGGATGCGCCGGCTGCTCGGCGTCGAGGTTTCAAACGACAGGATCGGCTGCCTGCAGGACGTGCACTGGGGGGCTGGCAGCTTCGGCTACTTCCCGAGCTATGCGCTCGGCTGCCTCATCGCGGCGCAGCTCTGGGAGGCTTTGGAGCGGGATCTCGGCTCCCGAGAGCAGGATCTCAGGCGTGGGGAGCTCACTTCGATCCAGCGCTGGCTTGCGCAGCACGTGCACGTCCATGGGCGGCGCCTCGACACCCTTGCGCTCGTCGAGCAGGCGACCGGCGAACCGCTCGATGTCGAGCCGTTCATGCGCTACGCCCTGGCGCTCGCGAAGGATGGCGCCTCGCCCGCGCCGTAGCCGCCAGTGTCGCGGCATGAGAGCAGCGGCCACGCTCTCTGACGTCGCCCGCGCGATTGGGACGCCCTCGTCTCCATCTTCTGATTCGATATGGTCTCTGGGAAAGGAGCGTGGGCGATGAAATGGACGTTGGACTCCCCCGTGACGAGGAGATTCGACTCACGTCGGGGGGCGGCGGAGCCTGACACGAACGCGGGTGGCGCGTCTCCAGACTCCACGCGGGCGCAGGTCGGCGCTCGCGGCCGCGCGGCCGGCTCCGAGGCCACCGCAGGCGAAGCTGGCACCACTGCAGATGGCCCTCCCACCGCTGGAGATCGCCGGTCCAGCTCCGCCGACGGCGCTCGCGGCGCCCCTGAGCGCTTCCGCGAACCCGTCGACGTCGCTCGCCGCAGCGCCGAAGGCTCGGCCCACGCTCGCCGCCAGGCTTCGAGTGCCTCCGGTCGCGGTGCCGCGGCACCTGTCGGCTCATCGGGCAGTGTCTCTCACGCGGGCGGGATAACAGTCCGTCCTGTGAGGGCCAGGAGCGAGCTCACCGCGTTCATCAAGCTGCCATGGCGGCTCTATCGGGGGTCCCCCAACTGGGTTCCCCCGCTCATATCCGAGCGCCGGCGCCATCTCAGCCGCGACAGGAACCCGTTCTTCCAGCATGCGGAAGCGGAGTACCTGCTCGCGTGGCGTGGGGGGGAGGTCGTGGGGCGCATATCCGCGCACATCGACCACCGCCTCAACGAGTTTCAGGCCAACAGGTGGGGACTGTTCGGCTTCTTCGAGTCCGTCGACGATCCGCTCGTTGCAGGCGCTCTGCTCGATGCCGCCTCAGAGTGGCTGGCGCGCAACGGCGCCGACCGCATCGTCGGTCCATTCGACTTCT
This sequence comes from Actinomycetes bacterium, assembly GCA_021792455.1. GTDB lineage: Bacteria > Actinomycetota > Thermoleophilia > Solirubrobacterales > Solirubrobacteraceae > Palsa-744. Next base: position 39,534 of record JAJYUP010000008.1, read on the forward strand.
CAACCAACCACGAGTGCGGTCTGCTCGTCGAGGGCCACCAGTATCGGCCCCAGATCCTCGAGAACTGGCACCACCCGTACTATGCGGAGCTGCTCGAGCGCAATGGCATGACCAAGGCGATGGATCTGCTCAAGTGGCAGATTCTCAGTCGTGAGCACGACCGCGTGCTTCCCGTCATCTACGAGCTCGCAGACAAACTGAAGGCTGACCACGGGATCGAGGTGCGTCGGATGCGCAAGCGCGACTTCGAGGCCGAGGTGCGGCGGTTCATGGAGGTTTACAACTCGGCGTGGGAGCGCAACTGGGGGTTCGTACCGCTCACCGATGCGGAGCTGCGCGCCTACGCAAAGGAACTGAAGCCGATCCTCGACGAACGGTTCGCATACGTCGCTGAAAAGGATGGAGAGGTCGCAGGCGCGGCGCTCGCGCTGCCGGACATGAACAGGGTGCTCGCAAAGCTGAATGGCAGGCTGCTGCCGTTCGGATGGATCACCGCGCTGGCCGAGAAGCGCAAGATCGACGAGATCAGGGTCTTCGCACTCGGGGTCAAGAGGGAGTACCGGCACACTGGCACGGCGGCGGCGTTCTATGCGGAGACCTGGAGAGAGTGCCTCCGACGGCCGATCGCGCGCGCGGAGACCGGCTGGATCCTCGAGAGCAACGAGCCCATGAACAGGGCGATGGAGGCGCTTGGCGGCGATGTCATCAAGCGCTACCGCATCTACGAGCGGCCGCTCGCAGATGGGGAGCCCTCCCTCGCCCTGGGGCCATCCGCCGATCGCCCGCAGCCGGCGTGGTGAGCGTGCCTGAGGGCGGCGGGCGAGCGCTGCGCGGGCCCACTGCGGAGGGCTCGCCTCAGGACAGCGGCGGTGCGGTGCGCGCGTCCAGGGCCTCAGGACCGGATTGGCTGCTCGAGGAGATGCGTCTGTGTGTGCAGACGCTCTCAGGCTTCCTCCGGCCTTCCGCCTCTCCAGGGGAGCGGCGCGCCGCCGAATGGATCGCAGGTCGGTTGCGGGAGCATGGCTTCCAGGTGAGCGTGCAGAGCGAGACGGCCCACGGCGGATACTGGTGGCCGCTTGGGGCGCTCAACGCCGCCGCGGCGGCCGCTGCACTTGCGCGCCTGCTCCGTCCGGGCAGGGCGAGCACCGCTGGCGCTGTGCTTGCAGGCGGGATCGGCGCCGCCGCGATATGGGATGACGTGGGCGGCGGCAGGCAGTGGTTCAGACGCGCCGTCATGCCGCGACGCCTCACCTGGAACGTGCATGCCGAGCTTGGAGAACCAGACGCGCAAAAGCTCATCATCGTCGTCTCCCACCACGATGCGGCTCACAGCGGGCTCGTGTTCCACCCCGCGCTGCCGCGACTTGCGGCGAAAGCGTTCCCCAAGCTTCATCAGCGCTCGACGCACAGCGTGCCGATCATGTATGGGACCTGGCTTGGACCGGTGCTCACCGCGCTCGGGGCCGCCTGGGGCAGCAGGCGCATGCTCCGCCTCGGGCTCGCGTTCGCGCTTGGGGCGTCGCTTGCAATGGCGGACATAGCTCGCGCTGAGGTCGTGCCCGGCGCGAACGACAACCTCAGCGCGGTCGCGGTGCTGCTTGCGCTTGCGCGGTCGCTCGAGGAAGAGCCGGTGCATGGCGTGCGCGTGTGGCTGCTTTCCACTGGCTCTGAGGAGTCCTTCATGGAGGGTATGCAGGGCTTCCTCCGGCGGCATCGGGACGCCCTCGATCCGGACCGCACAGTCGTCCTTTGCCTCGAGTGTCTCGGTGGTCCGACGCTCACGCTGCTCGAGGGGGAGGGGATGCTCCGGATGCGCAGCTACAGCGAGGTGGACAAGGCGGCTCTGGCACGCGCGGCGGAGCGCGCCGGCGTCGAGCTGATGCGCAGGCTCAGCACCGTCGCCGCAACCGACGCGCTCGTCGCGATGCGACGCGGACTGCGGGCGGTGACTCTCGCCTCCGTCGATGAGACGAAGTTCCCAGCCAACTACCACTGGCCCACCGATACGCCGGAGAACCTCGATTGGGAGACGATGTGCGACGCGTTCCTTCTCTGCGAGCGCTTCCTCCGGGAGCAGGCGAACTTGCGCTGAGGGGTCAGTCGGCGAGCGTGAGCTCCGCGCGTGCGAGGTTGCCGCTCTCCCGCTGCGCAGCCTGCCGGCCGCGCAGGCGGTCCCGACCCGAAGCCACAGCCATTCGTCTCGGTCAGCTCGAGAGGTCGAGCACCGGCGTTGGCGCCTCGATCTCGCCGTCGTGGTCCTCACTTGGCACTATCGCGGTGCCGATCGCGAAGAACTCGATCGTGTGGCTGCCCCATCCGTGGCTCTTCTCCTGCAGCTGCACCCCGACGATCCCCTCCGCCTGCAGCTCGGAGGCCTCGCTCTGCATCCGCTCCATCGCAAGCTCTCTTGCGTCGTAGAGCGCCTGGGTGAAGTTCGCAAGCTCGACATTGCGACCCGCCTGCCCGAGGGATTGCATCATGCCGCGTCGTGCGACGTGATAGACGCAGCTTCCCATCACCATTCCCACGGGGCGATGACCCGTCTTCAGGAGGGTCCAGAAGTCCTGGCCTGAGAGGTCGCTCGTGAATGGCCTGCCGTTCGGTGCCCTGTGCAGCACTCCCTCTCTGTGCTTCACGGCGGTGCCGATCGCGATGAACTCAGCCATGTCCTGCCCCCACTCGTAGCGGCCGATGTCGAGGCGCACGCCGACGACGCCGTCCGCGCCCAGCTGGTCAGCCTCCTCCTCCATCCTCGTCATCGCCAGCTGCCTCGCCTCGTACATCGCTTCGGAGAGAACCGTGAGCTCCTGGCTCTTCTTCCACCCCGCCAGCTGGATGCCGAGGTGGTAGATCGAGCTTCCGACGACGAGGCCGACGGGATCGAAGCCCGCCTGCTTGATCAGCAGGAACTCGTTCACCGACAGATCGGAGGTGAACAGGCCCTGCTTGTTCTGCAGCAGTCTCTCCCTGCCGGCCTCTGGCACCCCCTGGAGGGATGTCGGGTCATATTCACCGTCGGTCTCGCTCATAGCTCCTCAGTTCGTCTTCTGTCGGTTCGTCTCAGATGCCGGGTTGTCGGGAGGGTCGTCTCGCAGAGCGCTGGGAGAGCAGGTCGATCGTCTGCATCGGCGCTCTGATCGATCGCGCTCCCGCCTGCCTGCCCTCTTCCCGTATCGCTGTGCCAATCGCGCTCATCGTCACGATCACCACCGTGCGCTGGCCTTCTCCGATGTTCATCCCCCCGATCGTCTGCGGGGCGGCGTTGTGGGTGATCCGCGTGCCGACGATCCCCGACGCTCCAAGTGCCCTCGCTTCGCGGCTGATCTCCGCGACCACCTGCTCGCGCGCCGCGTAGAAGCACTCCGTCACGCTCTTCACCTCGTAGTTCGTCTGGTATGAGGCGCCGAACGTGTATTGGCGTTCGGCGCTCAAGGCGAACGCGCTCACGAAGAAAACCGCCGTCGAGGCCACGACGCCGACGGGCTCGAACCCCGCCTCGACCAGCTTCGAGTAGTCGGCCACTGAGAGCTCTGTGAGCACTGGCGCGCCGCGTTGGCGTCGATCACGCCCCACGGCGGTGCCGAGGACCGTGTACTCGATCGCGTTGATGCCGCTCTCCGCGGCAATCGCGCTCGCCTTCACCCGCACCTCGACGCCGATCACGGCGCTTGCGCCGACGTCCGCCGCCTCCTTCTGCAGACGGGAGAACGAGATCTTGCGCGCGTCATTCCAGGCGCCGGAGAGTGTGGCGAGCTCACCGTATTCGCTCCCGAGCCCGAACCCGTACATCGCCGACTGGTATCCGACCTGGTAGACGGTCGTGCCCATCACCTGAGCGAGCGGCATCAAGCCGAGCCGGTGGCAGAGCGCGAAATCAGCGACCGACAGATCGGAGGTGAACGCGCTCACCCGATCAGCTCTGAGAGCGCTGCCTGCGCTTCGCTGCTTCGCTTCGCCTCTGCACGCAGCGCCTCCGTGAACTCCCCGATCCAGGTGGCGGGATCGAGGCGTTCGCGCTTGATCGCGATGCCGCCGACCTGCTTCTGCCGGGATCCCTGGAGGCGGTCCCCCTCGACCTCGAGGCTGTACGTCGTCGTGTCGAGCAGCACGGTCAGCGCGCAGACGCGCTTCGGCCCGCGCCCAAGCACGCCGCCGCCGCGTCGGAGCACCTTCGTGCGGGACGGCAGGGCCTGCTCGAGCTTGCCTGCGAGCACCTCGATCGACAGCGTCAGCTCGCCGCCGTCAGATCGCAGCGCAGCGGCATCGAGGTCGAAATCCGGTCCGTCCTGCATCGTTGCAAGCATACCCGCGGCGAGGTGCATCGGAGCCCTTCGCCTGCCTTCATCGTGCCGTCTCGACCTCTCTTCGCGCGTAGCGCCTGTGCAGCATCAGGTCGTTGCCGTCAGGGTCGCTGAAGATCGCCATGTGGCAGACGCCGGTGTCGATCGTCTCCGCCTTGAACTGAACGCCCTTCTCTTCGAGCGCCCGCCTCGCGGCCTGCACGTCTTCGACATGCAGCGCGACAGTCTGTTGGCAGCGGTGCTCGAGGCCCATCGCCTCGGCATCGACGATGCTCAGCGTGAGATTGCCGGTCTCGAACTCCGCATAGTTGCGCTCCGGCATGTACACCGACCGGGGCAGGCCGAGAGTCTGCCCGTAGAAGCTCACCGCAGAGGCAAGGTCCCGCGTCGGGATTGCGACGAAGTCGACCCCCTTGATCAGCCGCTGCTCATCGGACACCAGCTGCCTCCCTCCTGCTTCGTGGACGTTGACGGCACGATAGCGCGACATTGCCGCAACGTCGGTGCTTTCATCAGCTCGTGCGGGACCGCAGCGCCGGCGGCGGGCTCAGAGGGGAGATCGTGTGGCCCTCATCGCTCGTCTCCGACGGCGCATTTGATACAAACTTGCCAGACACCTTAACGCAGTGCTAACGCAGACAGGAGACAGATGAGAGTCATTGGCGCTGGCCTTCCCCGCACCGCGACGACGACCCAGATGCTTGCACTCGAGAAGCTCGGGTTTGCCCCCTGCTACCACATGCGAGACCTGCTCGCTGACCTCGAGAAAGGGCTGCCGCTCTGGGAGGCGGTGCTCGAGGGCAAACCGGACTGGGGTGCCATCTTCGGTGACGCCCAGTCCACCGTCGACTGGCCTGCGGGTCGCTACTACGAGCAGCTGATGGAAGCCTACCCTGATGCGAAGGTCCTGCTCAGCGTCCGTTCAGCGGACGGCTGGGTGAGGAGCATGCGCGAGACGGTGTGGGGGATCTTCTTCGCTGACAGCGTGATGCGTCACCTCTCGGATGCGCGCGCTCTGCTCGATCCGCTCTGGGGTCGTTACATCGAGCTGATGAAGACGATCAACTGGGACCCCGTCGCGGGGTCGATGATCCCCGTGCAGGAGACTCACACCGACGACGGTTTTGCGCAGGTGATGCAGAGGTGGAACGACCAGGTCGAGGCGACAGTTCCGTCTGACCGCCTGCTCGTGTGGGATCCGAAGGAAGGCTGGGAGCCGCTGTGCGAGTTCCTCGAGGTCTCCGTGCCTCAGGAGCCGCTGCCGCGCACCAACGACACGGAGGCGTTCAAGGACGGCATAACTGCAGGGGCCATCGCCGTCGTCAACGAGTGGTGGTCCCACCGTGAGCGTCCCACGGAAAGCCTGCACGGCGCCGCCGTCAACGACTGACTCGGGTGGGCGCTGAGCGCGGGAGCCGGCTGCGGGTGAAGGCGGCGGCTCCTCGGCGAGGAGCCCCTGAGGGGGCGGCGGGGGTCTTCAGTGACCTTTTATCGTCTTATGAGGTTTCCCACACAGTCAGCCGGGATGCTGCACTTGATGCGGCTGCTGATCGTCGACGATGATCGTGCTTTGAGAGACGCGCTCCGGCGCGCACTCACGCTCGGAGGTTACGAGGTGCAGACCGCCGCGTCTGGGGTGGAGGCTCTCGATCTCGTCGCGCAGTCGCCCCCAGATGCGCTCGTCCTCGACGTGGCGATGCCGGAGATCGATGGACTCGAGGTCTGCAGACGACTGCGCAGGGTCTGCAACGAGCTGCCGATCCTCATGCTCACCGCGAAGGACTCGATCGCTGACCGCATCGATGGTCTCGACGCCGGCGCTGACGACTACGTCGTCAAGCCCTTCGATCTCGGAGAGCTGCGGGCACGCCTGCGGGCCCTGCTGCGCCGCGTCAGCGTCGACGAGGAGCAGGAGTCGGAGTCGCTCATCTTTGCTGAGATGCGACTCGATCCCAATCGTCATGGGGTGAGCATCAACGGCGTCTTCACCGAGCTCACTCGCACCGAGTATCGTCTGCTCGAGCTTCTCATGCTCAACCCACGACGGGTGCTCAGCCACAGCTCCATCTATGAGCACGTCTGGGGATACGACTTCGGTGCGTCCTCGAACGCGCTGCGCGTCTACGTCGGCTATCTGCGCCGGAAGCTCGAGGCTGGGGGTGCGCGCTCTCTCATCCACAACGTCCGGGGGGTTGGGTACGTGCTGCGCGAACCGTGAGTCGATGCTCGCGCTGGGCAAATTGCCGGTTCCGCGCACACTGCGCGCACGGATCGCTGCCGCGTCGGGCCTCTCTGTCGCGCTCGCGGTGATAGCCGCCGCTGTCGGAACGTACCTCGCCGTCCGCTCAGACCTTCGCGGAGGGCTCGACCAATCGCTGCGGCAGCGAGCAGAGAGCTTCGTCAGCTTTGCATCTGGCGGTCCTGTGCAGGGTCCGCCGCAGCAGGGAGCGGGATTCCCCGGTGCGCCGGGGCAGCCCTACGGTGGGCGGTTTCCGGAGCGGGTCCATCCAGTGCCCTTCGGTGGGGCGTCTGGATACGTGCAGTTCGTCACGCGATCTGGGCTGAAGGCAGTTCCACGGGGTCAGGGCCAGAGCACCTCGCTGCCGGTCGGTGCGGCGGAAGCGAGCATCGCCGCTGCTGGCAGAGGCACGCGATACATCGACCGCAAGGTGGCCGGCACCGACCTGCGGGTGCTGACGATCGGGCTGCCAGGTGGCGGTGCGGTCATGGTGGCTCGGCCGCTCACTGAGGTGGACAGCGAGCTGCACAGAATCCTCGTCCTGCTGCTCATCATCGGTGCCGCTGGCACGCTTGTAGCCGCGCTGCTTGGCGCACTCGTTGCGAGGACGGCGCTTCTGCCGATCGCTCGGTTCACGGCGAAGGCGGAGACCGTCAGCGGCGGGCTCGACATCTCGAAGCGGCTCGACGTCGGAGGGAGCGATGAGCTTGGGCGGCTCGCGAGAAGCTTCAACGTCACGCTCGACGCCCTCGAGCGCTCGCTTCACGCGCAGCGGCAGCTCATTGCGGACGCAAGCCACGAGCTGCGCACTCCGATTGCAAGCCTCAGGGCCAACATCGAGGTTCTCGAGGAAGAGAGCCGCCTCTCCCCGGAGGAGCGCGACGCGCTTCGCAGGGATGTCATCGAGGAGCTCGATGAGCTCACCTCGCTCGTTGCCGACGTGCTCGAGCTCGCGAGGGGGCAGACCCCAGATGGTCCAATCGAGCAGGTGCGCCTCGATGTCCTCGTGCAGGAGGCGGTCGGCCGCAGCGCGCGCAGGGCGCCAGAGATCAGCTTCGAGCTCACCCTCGAGCCCACGGTTCTCGAAGCCGACCAGACGAAGCTGTTTCGAGCCGTCGCGAACGTGATCGAAAACGCCCGTGCGTGGAGCCCCGAGGAGGGGACGATCGAGGTTCGCCTCGCAGCCGGCTCTCTGAGCGTGCGCGATCATGGACCTGGGTTCGCTCAGGAGGATCTGCCATACGTCTTCGACCGCTTCTATCGAGCGCCCGTTGCCCGGTCGATGCCGGGGTCTGGGCTTGGGCTTGCGATTGTGCGTCAGACGGTCGAGAGCCTCGGTGGGGAGGTGTCCGCGGACAATGCGCCAGATGGCGGGGCAATCGTCAGCATGTGCTTCGGGAGTGCGGCTGCGCCGCCCGACAGGCGCTTTTCGCTCGCCCTCGACTCTTAGCTTCTCCATACGCTGATCATCTGGTTCTGCTTAGCGCTCTCGCTCAACATCTGCTCACAACCGATCCCGACCATCGAAGGAGGTCTCGAGAGCAGATGCTGAGATCAGGCAAGATGAAGGCGGTGCTCGTCGCGTGCGCGCTTGCAGCCATCGGAGCGATCGCGGGCATAGCCGGCGCCGCTGCGGCGCCGGTCAGCACGAGCACGACGAGCACGTCGACCGGCGCCGCTGGAGGCAGTCAGACGACCACGAAAACCACGAAATCGAAGAGCGAATCGAAAGGGGGCGAAAGCGGGCGGCGCCCGTGCCCTGGCGTCGGCTCCGCAGCGCGCTCCGGGAGCTCCAGCACCCCGGGCGCGAGCTACGAAGCAGGGTCGTCCGCGCGCTCGGCCGCAGTTGCCTCATAGTCAGGAGAGCCCTTGGATCAGCAGTGCTCTGCGCTTCTGATCGAGCGGACCAGGCGCGGCTGCATCAGGCGAGAGAGGCCAGACCCCAAGCCTCGCCTCGCCCCAAGGACGCAGTTGTCGCCGTGTACTGAGAGAACAACGGGGAACGTCGTGCTGAGGCGCATGCGGTGCTCCAAAGCCTTCGGATCAGGATTGTGAGCCTGGGCGAAGGATGCGTGCCGCTTGCGCGCTCAGCCTATCCCACGTCTACGCTCAGCCTGTCCCACGTCTACGCTCGGCGCCCCGCTCCTCTCTGCGGCACGCGAAGGTGCGCCAACAGTTGGGTTCCGTGCGTGTTGCAGACTCCGTCTAACCTGCGCGTCCGACGTTCAGGGCGAGCAGGATCGACAGCAGCATTGCGGTCAGGAACAGCATCGTCTGGGCTCCAGCGAGCCCCGCCTGCTGCTCTTCGAGGAAGGCGATTCCTTTCAGGGGGCTGTCACGTCCGGATGCGAGCGCGATCCCACCAGCCAGCGCCATCAGCGCACCGAGCGCGGCGACGCCAACCAGCACCCAGGCCAGCGCATCGACCCAGACGACGCAGATCGCGACCAAGAGGCCGAGGCCTGCGAGCGCCGCCAGCGACTGGATGCCAAGTGAGATGCGGCCGAATATCGCCGCAAGCCCGAGAACAGGCGCGAGCGCCATTATCGGGATCCAAACCAGGAGCACCAGCCATTCCATCTTCTTCTCCGATCCGTTCGGTTCGTCTCGCAGCCGGCACCCTACATCCTTCGCGCGGATACGCGCAGACCCAGGTGCGCTCAGGCCGCGCTTCGCGCCTCACGTGGTATAACGCGCAGGCACGGTTGTAGACAGTAGGCTGGCGGACGAAACGCGTCATGCCTGCTCCTCGTCGCTTCGCCTGCGCTCAGGGCCCGCAGCGGCTCGATGTGGCCGGCGGGCTCCAATGGAGGCTTCATGGCAGCACAGAGGGACGAGCTTCAGCAGCAGAGAAACCTCGAAAGGGCGATCGTGCTCCACCTGCTCGAGCAGCCTCGATCTCGACTGGCGAGCGGCGCGCTTGCGCGTGCGATCGAAGAGCCAGATGCAGCTCACGTCTCTCAGGCCCTGCAGCGCCTGCACGAAGAGGGGATCATCGAGGTGCGCTCTGGACTCGTGTCCGCCTCTCGTCCCACGCGCGCGCTCGACGATCTCAACCTGCTCGGCATCTAAGTGAACCTCGCCGGCATCTCAGCTTGTGTGCTCGATGATCGGCGCCCCGAGGGGAGCGCCTGTGTCGGGGCCTGCCAGCGAGCGCACGACGCCTGATCGCTTCGCCCGAACCGGGGCGGCTTCGTCTTCTGGATCCAGGCGGTGTCCCTGCCGCTCCGATCGCAGCCCGCCTGCGGACGTTCATGGCCGTTCAGTTGAGCATTCGGTCGCGCGTGCGAAGAGAAGCTCCACCGTCCGAGCGTTCGTCGACGCAGGCCAAGGGCACATCGGCAAAGATTGCAGTGGCACACACACCAAGGAGCAGGAGGGCACAGAGGTGCTCGAAGGTCTGATGCAGGATTTCCCGCTGACGCTGCAGCATCTGCGATCGCGGATGCTCGGCGTCAACGCTGACTCGCAGGTCAGCACGAGCACGCCTCTTGGCTTGCGGCGCGCGAGCTTTCACGAGCTGTCAGAGCGGATAGACAGGCTCGCCTGGGCGCTGAAGAAGCTTGGGGTGCAGCGCGGCGACAGGGTTGGCACGTTCGCATGGAACAACCAGGAGCACTTCGAGCTCTACATCGCCGTGCCATGCGTGGGGGCGGTTCTTCACACGATCAACATCCGCCTGTTCACCGATCAGCTGCGATACATCATCGACCACGCCGAGGATCAGGTGATCTTCGTCGACGCCTCGCTGACGGCCGTGCTCGCCCCACTCGCTCAGCACCTGAAGAAGGTTCGCCACTACGTCGTCATCGGTGCCGATCGCGACGATGGTGCTCTGCCGGGCGCGCTCTCCTATGATGAGCTGCTCGCGGAAGCGCCTTCAGAGCCGTTCGCCTATCCACAGCTTCAGGAGCGCGAGGCGGCTGCGCTCTGCTACACGAGTGGGACGACGGGCAACCCGAAGGGCGTGCTCTACTCACACCGCTCGGTGGCGCTGCACTCCACCGCTGCGCTCATCAGTGATGCGCTCGGCCTCTGCAGGCAGGACAAGGCACTCGTGGTCGTGCCGATGTTCCACGCGAACGCATGGGGCATCCCGCACGCCGCTGCACTCTGCGGGGCCGACCTGCTGCTTCCTGACCGGTTCCTGCAGGCGGAGGCGCTTGCCAAGCTGATAGAGCAGGAGCGTCCGACGATCATGGGCTGCGTGCCGACGATCTTTGCTGACCTGCTCCGCTACGCGGACTCCAATGAAGTTGATCTCTCTTGCCTGCGCAACGCCGCCTGCGGCGGCTCAGCTGTGCCAAAGCAGCTCATGCGGGACTTCGAAGAGCGTCACCAGGTGCGCATCTACCAGGCGTGGGGGATGACAGAGACGAGTCCGGTCGCGACCTACTCGCGACCTTCGACTGAGCAGGCGTCATCGGAGGAGCATTGGGATCAGCGCGCCAGACAGGGGACTCCTCTGCCTTGGGTGGAGATCAGGCTCGTCGGCGAGGACGGCATGCCGGTGCCATCGGATGGGCAGACGAGCGGTGAGATAGAGGTGAGGGGCCCCTGGATCGCCGCCGCCTACTACAACGATGACTCTGGGGAAGAGCGGTTCGACGACGGCTGGCTGCGGACGGGGGACATCGCCACAGCTGACGGGCATGGCTCGCTGCAGATCAGCGACAGGGTGAAGGACGTCATCAAGTCCGGTGGCGAGTGGATCTCCTCCGTCGCACTCGAGAACGAGCTGATGGCCCATCCTGACGTGCTCGAGGCGGCGGTGATCGCGAAGCCTGACGAGAGATGGGGAGAGAGACCGCTCTGCTGCGTCGTGCTGCGGGAGGGCGCGCACGCCGGCGCCGCGGACCTGCTCGAGCACCTGCGCCCACGCGTTGCGAGCTGGTGGCTGCCGGACGAGTTCGCCTTCATTTCGCAGGTGCCGAAGACAAGCGTCGGCAAGTTCGACAAGAAGGCTCTCCGTCACAGCCTCGAAGACGGCACGCTTGCTGGCCGCGTATCGGTGAGGCGAGCGTGACTCAGCGAAGATGATCGTGATGTGCGCACATCACCGGCACGCGTTCCGCCCGCAAATGTGCTTACACTCTTGGGTCGGCAGGCGACCTGCACGCTGCGGGGCGCCCGTGGGAGTCGCCAACTGCACCAGCACCCGGACAAGGAGACGGACGCAGCAATGACCTCGAATGACCTCATCGAATTGAGCGGGCCAGGAGCGCGTTGGGTCCGCAGGCTTCGCGTTCTCGCCGGCTCGCTCGCACTTGTCACAGCGGTGCTCGCGTTCCTCGCGGCGCCCGTCTTCGCGCTGGAAACGAGCACGACCTCGACGACGACGACCTCCAGCACCGAATCCTCGACGACAACGGCGTCGAGCACCACGACGTCCGCTGCTGCAACATCGAGCGCTGAAACCGGCTACAGCCAGACACCGGAAAAGCCGACTGAAGAAGGCTACAAACAGAAACCGGCCAAGCCTGAAGCCAAAAAAGCGGTCGCTCCTGAAAAGGAAGAAGTGACTCCGAAAGAAGAAGTGGTCGCACCGCACCACGAAGTCGCGCCGGAAAGCAAAGAAGCTGTGCCCGCGAAAGCGAAGGAACTGCCGTTCACTGGGTTCGACTTCCGCTGGCTCGTCGGCATCGGGGCCGCACTCCTGCTCGCTGGGGGACTGTCGCTGAAGCTGCTCGCTCGACGGGAGCGGCGCGGCAGCGGTCGTTAGCGCTCGAGCCTGCGCGCGCTCATCGAGAGGCAGGTTGCCGGCGCGACACATCCACGTGCGTGCCGGCGGTCTGCAGCTCATCCGGCCCTCCTCACCGCCGGATCCGCCTGGCAGCCCGCCGCACATCCGGCCCTCCTCACCGCCGGATCCGCCTGGCAGCCCGCCGCACATCCGGCCCTCCTCACCGCCGGATCCGCCTGGCAGCCCGCCGCACATCTGCCTGGCAGCCCGCCCCACTCTGTCCGAGCTGATCCGCCGTTCAGGGCTCTGTATCGCCGCCCGCTCAGAGCATCCCACGCGCTGCGATCGACCTGGGCTGGGCAGCGTCGTGGGATCTCCGTCTTCCCTGAGCTCTTTCCCAGGGGATCTTGGGCTCTTGCCCACCGATCGTGGGCCCTTCCCCAGGGATGAGATCCCTCTCACCCCAGTGCATCGTGCCGCTCGTGAGCAGGCGATCTCAGCGCTTGTTGCCCAGGCTCGAAATAGCGCCCCAACGCGCGCCTGCGGGCTTTGCTCAG
>JAJYUP010000079.1 GCA_021792455.1 Actinomycetes bacterium
ATGGTCAACTCATCGAAGCACTGGAGGGCCCTCGCGGAGCTGCTCGCCGCCCACCACACGGTGATCGCCCCGGACCTGATCGGCCATGGTGACTCCGCGACCCCGCGTGGCGACTACTCCCTCGGCGCTCATGCAGCGAGCATCAGGGACCTGCTCGCGATCCTCGGCATAGACCGCGCGAGCATCGTCGGGCACTCGCTTGGCGGCGGAGTGGCGATGCAGTTCTTCTACCAGTTTCCGTCACGCACCGAGCGGCTCGTGCTGGTCTCGAGCGGCGGTCTCGGCGGTGAGGTCAGCCCCCTGCTGCGCACCGCTGCGCTGCCTGGCGTCTCCGCGCTGCTGGCAGCCGCGGCGCACCCCTGGACGCTTTCGGCGCTGCGGAGCGCCGCGGCGCGCGCCGAGCGTGCCGGCGCCCCCCACGGCGTCCACCTCGCGGCGCTGACGCGGGCGCTCAGCCCCCTGCAGCGTCCAGGAGCCCGCGAGGCCTTCCTGCACACGCTGCGCTCCGTGATCGACGTCCACGGCCAGCGGGTGAGCGCGACCGACCGCCTGTACCTGCTCGAGCAGATGCCGACTCTGATCGTGTGGGGCGAGCGGGATCGCACGATCCCCCCAGCGCACGGCGTCGCGGCGGCGGGGGCCGCCCCCGGCATCAGGTTCGAGATGCTCGTCGACGTCGCGCACTTCCCGCACCTCGAAGACCCGGCGGCGCTATCCGCCGTCCTGCTCGACTTCCTGGCGAGCACGAGGCCTGCGCAGATAGACGACTCATGCTGGGCGACGCTGATCAGGCGCGGTGCCCGGTGCGCCCAGCAGCCCCTCTGAAGCTCGAATCGTCGAGGCGAGCCGCTCGATCTCCTGTATGTGAAGAGCGCTGAGCGCCTCGAGCCGGCGCATCCCATCCTCGGTGAGCCTCAGACGCACGACGCGGTGATCCTCCTGGTCGCGGACGCGTTTGAGCAGCCCGGCGGCGTCCGCTCGGTCGACGAGCTCGACCGCGCTGTGGTGGCGCAGCAGCAGGTGGTCGGCGACCTCACCGACCGTCGGGCCGCGCGGGTCTGCGTGCCCGCGGATTGCGAGCAGCAGCTGATGCTGCGCAGGCGTCAGCCCCGCCGCACGCGCCTGCCGCTCGCTCCAGCGCAGGAACACGCGCAGACCGGTCCGAAGCGCCAGCAGCTGGGCGTATGCCTCATCGGAAAGCATCTGTCGTGAGACGATAACATCGTGGCACGATGGATAGGCGGGATCCTCCCCACCCCTCCGCGCCGGGATCGAAGCCCGCGAGCTCGAGCGGAGCCGAGCCGCCAACGACGCGCAGCGGAGAGCAGGCGCGGCGCACCGGTGAGACGCGAGCGGGAGAGTCGAGCCTGCTCGGCGTCGATGTGCGGCCGCCGAGGAGCCCTGAGCGGGCCCTCGGCGACTTCACGACGACGCTCGCGACCCTCCGCATGGTGCCGATCGCGATCGCAGTCGGGGCACTTGGCGCAGGCATCTCGCTCGCGCTGCTCGAGATGATCGGCTTCTTCACGAACCTCTTCTACTTCCAGCGCATCAGCGGCACGCTGAGGTCTCCATACGGCAGCACCCTGGGCGCGATCTCGATCGTCATCCCGATCGGCGGCGGTCTGATCGTCGGGCTGATGGCACGCTTCGGCTCCGAGCAGATCCGCGGCCACGGTATTCCCGAGGCGATGGAACGGATCCTCATCCATGGCAGCCGAGTGCAGCCCCGACTCGCGATCCTGAAGCCGATCTCGAGCGCGATCAGCATCGGCACGGGCGGGCCGTTCGGTGCCGAGGGGCCGATCATCCTCACCGGCGGCGCCGTCGGCTCGATCGTCGGGCAGCTGTTCCGGCTCACGGCCGCGCAACGACGCAGCCTGCTCGTCGCCGGCGCCTCCGCCGGCATGAGCGCGGTGTTCGGCACCCCGGTGGCGGCGACGCTGTTTGGCGTCGAGCTGCTCGCCTTCGAGCTCAAGCCGCGCTCGATGGCGCTGATCGGCATCGCCTCGGCTGTCGCCGACGGCCTGCGCATCGCGATGGCGAGAGCCGGTCTCGTCTCGCCCCAGCCGCTGTTCCCCGTTCCAGCGCACCCGCCGCTGTTCGGAGCGGCACTGCTCGGCGCGGCCGCGGTCGGCCTGGCCACAGGTCTCGGCGCATGGGTGATGACGGGCGCAGTCTACGGCGCCGAGGATCTCTTCAACGAGCTCTCAGGCCGCCTGCACTGGATGTGGTGGCCGATGATCGGAGGGTTGATCATCGGCGTCGGCGGGCTGATCGACGGCAGAGCGCTCGGGGTCGGCTACGAAACGATTCACGCCGAGCTGCTCGGCAAGCTCGGCGTGAGCGCACTGCTCGCACTGCTGGTCGTGAAGCTTGCGATCTGGTCAGGCGGGCTCGGCGGCGGCACGAGCGGCGGGATCCTTGCGCCGATCCTGATGATGGGCGCCGCAATCGGCGGCCTGCTCGGGCACGTTCTCCCCGGCGGCACCGCGGGCGTTTGGGCACTGATCGGGATGGCAGGGGCCCTCGGAGGCGTGACGAGATCGCCGTTCACCGCGATCATCTTCGCCTTCGAGCTCACCCACGACCAGAACAGCCTGCTCGCCCTGCTGATCGCCGCGACGGTCGCTCACCTGACGAGTGTGCTGGTCCTGAAGCGCTCGATCCTCACTGAGAAGGTCGCACGACGCGGGTTCCACGTGATGCGCGAGTACGCCGTCGATCCGCTCGAGGCGACCTTCGTGCGCGAGGTGATGAACGCCAGCCCCTTCACGGTGCAGGCCGACCAACCGGTGCGAGAGGTCTACGACTCGCTGCGGGAGGGCTCTGAGGAGCGACGTCAGCGCCTCTACCCCGTCATCGGCGTGGATGGCCTGCTCGAGGGCCTGTTGCCGTGGTCTGAGGTGCTCGCGGGACGCGACTCCCCGCAGCGCGTCTCTGACACGATGATGCAGCCGCAGGAGATCGCGCACCCCGACGAGGTGCTGCGTGCCGTGGCTGAAAGGATGGCTGCGAAGGAGCTCGGCGTGCTGCCGGTCCTCGACCGCGGGGATCCCCGCCGGCTGGACGGCCTGATCACGCAGTTCGACCTGCTGCGCGCCCGACGGAAGCTCCTGCTCGAGGAGCGCCACGCCGAGCGCGTGCTGTCCCTGCCACGCATCCGCGCCTGGAACGCACTCCGTGGGGCGCGCCGATCGGGCATCGGCACGCCCGGCGCCCCCGCAGCCACCGCGCCGAGCTCTGCCCCGCCGCCGCCCAGCGCAGAGCGGCTGACGATTCACACAGACCCACCAGCTGACCCGCGACCGGCGGCATGCGGGAGGGGGCGTCGATCGGCAGAGATCGGGGTAGACATGCTCACAGGGACTGGTGGGCAAGCGCACCCAGGCCGCCTCGGGACCGAGATGAAGGGCGAAACGGGCATTTGCGAGGAGATGGTTGACAACGCAACTACCGTCCCTTATAATCCCGAGCAGAAAGCATCGGATTAGAAGGACTCACAATGTCAAAGCCAATCGACCTGACAGGGACACTCCCAATCGACTCGGTGCCCGAGAGCAAGCGGGCGCGGGCACTTCGGGCAGACGCGATCGAGCTCGACGAGCTCGAGCTTGGCGACCCCCTGCACGCAGAGGAGGAGGAGCCGTACGCCCTCGATGACGTCGAGGCCGAGGAGGATCCCGGCGAGCAGGTCGATTCGGAGGCGACGGAGGACGAAGATGACGAGGAGCAGGACACGGCCGATGCGGGGCCGCTCAGCTCGGTCCGTGCCCGTCGCCAGCCGGCGGTGAGGGCGCTCGCCGAGGAGACCTTCATCCCCGAATCCGTCGACCAGCTGCTCGCCCACTCGCGGCGCTATCCACTGCTCACGCCCGACCAGGAGATAGAACTCGCACAGCGGATCGAGCGGGGAGATCTGCATGCCAAGGAACTGCTGATCAACTCGAACCTGAGGCTCGTAGCCTCGAACGCCCGCCGCTACCAGAACCAGGGTCTGCCGCTTGCGGACCTCGTCCAGGAGGGAATGCTCGGCCTGATCAGGGCCTCTGAGAAGTTTGACTGGCGCAAGGGGTTCAGGTTCTCCACCTACGCAACGCTGTGGATCCGACAGGCGATCCAGCGTGGCCTCGAGAACTCGGGGCGCACGATCCGGCTGCCGGTTCACGTCGCTCAGCGCTCGAGGAAGGTCGGACGCGTCGAGCGCGAACTCTCCGTCAGGCTCGGACGTGAGCCGACGATCGAAGAGATCGCAACCGAGACGGGGCTTCCGATCGACCAGATCGAAGAGGTCCGCCACCAGCGCGCTGCGCTCGTCAGCCTCGACCAGCAGGTGGGCGAGGATGGGGACACGGCGCTTGGCGACCTGCTTCCCTCAGATCAGGAGCCGCCTGAGGAGACGGCCTGGGACAACGAACGGGAGCGGCTCGTGCAGCGCGCGATCGCACAGCTGCCCGACACCGAGCGCACCGTGCTGACGCTGCGCTTCGGCACAGGCCGCGAGGAGCCGCAGACGCTGACGGCGATCGGCAAGCGGCTCGGCTTCTCGGCTGAGCGTGCCTCGCAGCTCGAGCAGCGGGCGCTGAAGAAGCTTGCGGAGTCACCAGAGCTCGCAGCCCTCCGCGAGGCCGCCTGAGCGCGGCCTCGCGCTCACCTCGCACCCAACCTCTGGTCGGCCATGCGAGCGGTCGCGCAGCCGCACCGGCGGTTCACCTAAGATTCCAGCGCAATGGCCGAGAGTTCATGGGACCGAGTCGTGCGACTCACGGTTGCGGCGGGGGAACGGATCCTCGCCCCAGTCGAGCGGTTCATCGGCAAGCGCTCTCTCGTCGGCGACGCGACGTTCTTCGATGAGGAGCGCTTCCCCTGGGTGAAGCGCATCGAGGACAGCCACGAGGTGATCCTGCGGGAGCTCGAGGGCGTCCTCGCCGATCGCGAGGCACTGCCGAGCTTCCAGGAGATCTCGAAGGACCAGATCGGGATCACGAACGACGACCGCTGGAAGACCTTCTTTCTGT
The DNA here is from genome assembly GCA_021792455.1 of Actinomycetes bacterium. GTDB lineage: Bacteria > Actinomycetota > Thermoleophilia > Solirubrobacterales > Solirubrobacteraceae > Palsa-744. The sequence goes on from JAJYUP010000079.1 coordinate 5,019, forward strand.
ACGGGTACGGGTTCGAGGCGAAGCTCGGCGTGGAGCTGTGCCCCCGCACAGCGGAGCTGATGCGCAGCATCCCGGGGATGACGACGGCGATGTTCTCGATCCTCTCGCCCCGCAAGCACATAAACCCCCACAGGGGGCCATACAAGGGGGTGCTCCGCTACCACCTCGGCCTGATCATCCCTGAGCGGCAGGAGGAGTGCAGGATCCGCGTCGGGCAGGACATCCGCCACTGGGAGAAGGGGCGCAGCCTCATCTTCGACGACACCTACAACCACGAGGTCTGGAACGACACAGACGAGGTGCGCGTCGTGCTGTTCGTCGACGTGCTGAGGCCCCTGCCCTTCCCCGACTCCGCGATCAACCGTGCGATCGTGAAGCTGATAGGGCTCTCCCCCTTCGTGCTCGACGCGAAGCGCAACCAGCAGGCGTGGGAACGCCGCTACCGCGCCCGACTCGCACTCGCGCGGGCGGACGCAGCCTCCCGCGCAGACGCAGCCCAGCTGTAGAAGCCGCGGTCGGCCACGCACGACATCCCCTCGGCAGGTGAGGGGGGCAGCCGCCCGGCAGGCGCCGCGCGTCTCCTCGTACAGATCGAGAAGCACCGAGACGGACGCGCAGGAGACGGTATTGAGCCTAGCCCGGGCCGGCCTCCTCTATGTCCACCGCCGCCACCTCTGGATGGCGCGAGAGCTCAGCCTCGATCCGCTCTCGCAGCTGCTCCGCCTGCAGCGCGCTCGTCGCCTCCGTCAGCCGGACGCGCACGGTGATCAGCCGACCGCCCTTCGTCGCGGGCTGGACGAGCTCGGCGTCCGGCTCAACGTGCACGACGACATCGCTGCCGGGAAGAACCTCATGCACTGCGTGCTCGATCCTGCTCGCAATCGCATGACCGCCGCTGACATCCGTGCCCGCCCGAACGCCGACGACGACGTCGGCGAAGTGTCGTCCGCCGACGACGCGCATGCGCAGCCTCCTCAACCTCACCGCCGGCAGCCGCGCGATCGCATCCCGCGCAGCGCGCTCAGCGGCGGCTGGTGAGCTGTCCATCAGGACCGCGACGCTTCTGCGCATCACGCGGCCGGCGGAGAACAGGACGAGCGCAGCGACGAGAAGCGCCGCGACCGAGTCCGCGCCGCGGTAGCCCAGCCTGACGAGCGCGAGGCCGACGATGACAGCGCCTGAGCCGACCATGTCGAGCGCGAAGTGAAGTGCGTTCGCCTGCAGCGCAGCACTGCTTTGCCTGCGTGCAACCGCCGAGGAGCTGCGCCACCTCGCGCCGTCGAGCACGATCGCGGCGCCTGCGACGGCAAACCCATACCAGGTCGCCTGCACCGGCTGGGAGCCGCTCGCGAGCCGACTGACGGCCTGCACCGAGATCGCGATGCTCGCAAGCACGAGCACAGCGCCCTCACCAAGTGCGGAGAGGTGCTCAGCCCGGCCGTGGCCGAAGGGATGACCGCTGTCGGCGGGACGAACGGCGACGCCGAGCGCGAAGAAGGTCATCAGCGCCGCGAGCAGATCGGTCGCGGAGTGGATCGCCTCGGCGATGAGCCCGAGGCTGTGGGAGAGCAGCCCGACCGTCAGCTTCAATGCGACGAGGATGAGGGCGACCACCGCAGAGCCGAGCGCTGTGCGCTGCTGAAGAGACATCACGCGCACGAGCTCAGTCGAGGTCCCGCGAGGTCGCGCTCAGATGCCGGAGATTTCCAGCCCCGTGCCCTGCATCAAGCTGTTCGCCTGCGAGTTGAGGATCGTGAACTCGCCGCTGACGATCAGCGCGCCGAGGGCGATGAGCACCGCACCACCGATCCCGATCACGACGGGGAAGTGGCGTTTCACGAACCCAAGCGCGCCCGCAGCGCGGTCAAAGGCGAGCGTGATCAGCAGAAACGGTATCGCAAGCCCTGCGGAGTAGAAGGCGAGCAGCAGCGCGCCGTGCGCGGCAGAGCTCGACACGGCCGCCTGTGTGAGGATCGCCCCAAGCGTGATGCTGGTGCAGGGAGTCCAGGCGATCGCGAAGGCAGCGCCGGCGACGATCGGTCCACCCCTGCCTGCGAGCCGGCGCAGCGACGCAGGATGCCATTCGAAGTGCAGCAGCCTGACGAACGGGCTGAGCAGGAACATCACCCCCATCGCGAGGATGAGGGATCCGCCGATCAGCTCGAGGGTCTGGCGGTGCGCATCGAGTGTCGACCCGATCGCCGTCGCGCCAAGGCCCATGAGGATGAAGATCGCAGAGAACCCCGAGATGAACAACAGACTTGGAACGAGCATGCGCAGCCTGCTCGTGCGGGCGATCTCCGCGGGCGTGACGCCGACGACGGTCGATATGTACCCAGGCACGAGCGGCAGCACGCAGGGCGAGAGGAACGAGACGAGCCCGGCCGTCAGCGCGAGCGGGATCCCGACGCCTGAGCCGACATCAGAGGCTGAGGCGGCGAGCAGAAGCGGAGTGCCCATCAGCTGTCCTCCTCCTCCTCCCCTACGCGAACTTCTTCCGCCTGCGGCCGCACGCCGAGTTCCATCTCGAGCGCCGCAAGCCTCACCTCCAGCACCGCGACCCGGCCGCTGAGCCACTCGACCGCCCGCCGCTGCCGCTCGATCAGGCTGCGCTGTTCTGCGAGCTGCTCCGACTGCTCGCACAGCCGCTCATCGATGGTTTCAGCGTGCTCTCGCGTGTGATCCTCAGTGGCCTCAGCCTGGCCTTGGAGCTGCCGCTCTGCGGTCTGATACGGCTCGATCGACTCAGCATGCTCACCGGCGGCATCCGCATCGCCAAGCCCATGCGCGAATCGCTCCTCCTTCTGCCCGCGGCGGCGGGGCAGGCAGAAGACGAGGCTGCGAGCCTCCAGGCGGCCGAGGGCATCGTGGACCTCCTGCAGATCGACGAACTGGTGCAGCCGCTCGGTTCGCTGCTTCAGCTCTCCAGGCGTCTGGGGGCCACGCAGCATCAGCACCGCGATCACAGCCTGCTCAGACTCGTCCATCGGCAGCGCCTCAGCGAGCAGGTGCCGGTACTTTGGCGCTCTGCTGCCCGCTCCGCCGGCGAAGCGCACCATGCCTCTGCGTTCCAGGCGCCTCAGAGCATCGCGCACCTGATCATCGTCATAGTCGACGACGGGGTCGCGGTTGGTCGACTGGTTGCATGCGAGTCGCAGGGAGTTGAGCGTGAGCGGATACTGGTCTGGGGTTGCACGCTGCTTCTCGAGCAGGCAGCCGAGCACGCGGATCTCCTGTGGGAGCAGGTCCATCGCGCCTCGATTCTAGTTGGCGGGACCGGACGGGCGATACAATCTCACCGTGCGGCGCAGAGGGTTGCAGCCCGGTTGAGTCACCAGCCCTTCTCGATCGGGCATGGGGAGCGACGGCGTCGAGGGGCCGGCAGCGGGACCGCAGGCGGACCGAACCAGCAGCGCCCTGCGGGCCTGACGGAGGCGACACCGCCGAAAGTGGGCGCGAAGCGCGTCGCCGCGCTGTTCAAGCCCTACCGAGTGCGCCTGACCGCGCTGCTTGCGCTCATCGTGCTCTCCTCCGCGATGAACGTGGTCAACCCCTTCCTGTTGCGGGCGGTGATCGACGACGCCTTCCCCCATCGCAACATCACCCTGCTTTCGCTGCTCGTCGGCGGCATGATCGCGATCGCCGTCGCCAGCGCGGCGATCGGTGTCGCCCAGACCTGGATCTCCAATCTCGTCGGTCAGCGCGTCATGCACGATCTGCGTGCCGCAGTCTATGCGCACCTGCAGCGCATGTCGCTGTCCTTCTTCACGCGCACGCGCTCAGGGGAGGTGCAGTCGCGGATCGCCTACGACATAGGCGGAATCGACGAAGTGGTGACGAGCACCGCAACCTCGACCGTCTCCTCGGTCACGACGGTGCTCGCGACCGTGATCGCGATGTTCGCGCTGAGCTGGCCGCTCGCGGTGTTCTCGCTGTGCCTGCTGCCGTTCTTCGTGTGGCTCACCCGCCGGGTCGGAAGGGAGCGCCAGCGGATTCAGGCGGTGCGCCAGAGCCGCCTCGCAGACATGTCGACGCTCGTCGAGGAGTCGCTGTCGGTCTCGGGGATCCTGCTCGGCAAGACGATGGGGCGCTCCCATGAGCTCGCGAAGCGCTTCAGCGAGGAGTCGAGCGGCCTAGCGGACCTAGAGGTGCGGGCGCGGATGGCGGGACGGTGGCGGATGTCGACCGTGCAGATGAGCTTCGCGATCATGCCCGCCGCCGTCTACTGGTTCGGCGGATATGCGCTTGCCCACGGAGATCACTCGATCTCGATCGGCACCGTCGTCGCGTTCACGACGCTGCAGACGCGGCTTCTCTTCCCGATGCAGGCGCTGTTCTCTGTTGGGCCCGAACTCCAGATGTCGATGGCGCTCTTCGATCGCATCTTCGAGTACCTGGACCTGCCGATCGACATCGGCGAGCACCCTGACGCCCGTCCGCTCGAAGGCGTCCGCGGCGAGATCAGGATCGAGCACCTCTCGTTTCGCTACCGGCCGGGCGCCGACTGGACGTTGCGTGACATCGACGCGAAGATCCCGGCGGGCTCGCGTGTGGCGCTCGTCGGCGAGACGGGCTCCGGCAAGACGACGCTCGCCTATCTGCTCGCAAGGCTGTACGAGCCGCAGGAGGGCAGGATCACGATCGACGGGCACGACATCCGCGAGCTCACGCTCGCGAGTCTCGCCGCAACCGTCGGATTCGTCTCGCAGGACACCTACCTCTTCCACGCCTCGATAATGGAGAACCTGCGCTTCGCACGCCAGAGCGCAACCGACGAGGAGATCGAAGCGGCCGCCCGCGCAGCCCAGATTCACGCGTTGATCAGCTCGCTGCCCGATGGCTACGAGACCCCCGTCGGCGAGCGCGGCTATCGCTTCTCCGGCGGCGAGAAGCAGCGCATCGCGATCGCCCGCACGATCCTGCGAAACCCACCGATCCTCATCCTCGACGAGGCGACCTCCGCGCTCGACACCGAGACCGAGCGGGCGGTGCAGGCGGCGCTCGACGAGCTCTCGCGCGGGCGCACGACGCTCGCGATCGCCCACCGTCTCTCGACGGTCGAAAAGGCCGACCAGATCCTCGTGCTCGACCGCGGCAGGATCGTCGAACGTGGCACCCACGAGCAGCTGCTGCGCGCGGGCGGACGCTACGCAGCCCTCGCCTCAGCAGTCGAGAACGGTCGCGTCGAAGAGGCGCTCGCGACGAGCCCTGCCGCGTCGGTGGAGATCTCAGAGCCGGCCTCCGCGCTGCCGCGGCGCACCGGCGCGCTGCGGTGAGGCACGAGGAATCGTCGGTCACGGCATGAGCCTCACCCTGCGGCGCGAGGGCGCTCCGGTGCAGGGCGCCGGCGCGCTGCAGAAAGCCGCGACGCTGCGCAACGCACCGGAGCGCTCAGACACGCCGCCGCCCCGCCTCGGCGGGGTTGCGTGCGGCTACTCGGCCTCGTACTTGAAGGAGATGGCGAGCCGCACCCTGTAGTTGCTGATCCTGCCGTCCTCGATCGAAACATCCTGGCGCACGACCTCAGCGATTCGCAGGTCGCGCACAGTTTTCGCCGCCTGCTCGACGGCGTTGCGGGCGGCATCCTCCCAGGACTGCTCGCTGACCCCGATCACCTCTGTGACTCGATACACGCTCCCAGCCATACCTCGCCCTCCAGTTGATAGCAGTAGACCAACTCGCAGCCCAACTTGTAGCAGGAGTGAAGCAGCGGTGTCACCGCGGGCGGACCTCGCACGAGAAGGCCTGACGTCGCCCAGCCGCCGCATGCACTCAGGCGGTTGCGTCGATGTTCAGCCGCACATAGTCGATCACGAGCGGCTCGCCGAGCCGGCGCCGCACTGCGTTGGCGAATCGCTGCGCCTCGGGACGCGGCAACCTCTGCAGGTGGGGACGGATGATCACCTCGCGCAGGAACCGGTGCGGTGCAGGCGGGCTCACCGGTGCAGGCGTGAGCCAGCATCGCGCCTCACTGAAGCCGGCCGCGATCAGGCTCTGCTGCGCCTGCCCCGCACTGGTGAAGTTCCACGGCTCGCGCCAGTCGCTGAAGCAGGAGGCGAGCCCCAGCTCGTGCGCGACTGCAGCAGCCGCGGCGCGCACCCGCGCGATGTTGCCCTCGCCACCACACTGGGCGACGAGCCGCCCGCCGTCGCGCAGGGACGCTCCGTCGCGTCACGCATCGGCGCCGGACCTTCGAGCCCAAGGACGTGCCTTCCTGGGCGGGCCGGCGGCGCGTCGCCGAGACGCGCCTCAGCGTCGCTGTGGTGCCGCTGTCGCGAGCTCGAGCAGGATCCGCGAGACCTGGCCCCCCTGCCAGGCAAGCGGTGAGGCTCCCGGCGGCTCCACGTGCAGCCGCGACTGGGGGATGGCCTGCGCGTAGCGCTGTGCCACCTCGAGCGGGTGCCCAGGGTCAGCCTCGTCGCGGCTGCCGATGACGACGGTTGGCACAGCGATCACGCGCAGGGCGTCGAGATCTGGAAACGGGCAAGAGCGGGGAACGACTTCAAGCGCGTCGGCGACCGCCTCTGGATGCTCGTGCGCAGCCAATCGCTGCAGGATCACTCGCTGCACCGTAGGACGCCACCGCTCAGGCAGCGCGCTGAAGTCATAGGCTCTGAGAAAGCCCTCCGGACCGCCGCTCCTCAGCCCCGCGGCAAGCGCATCCCATCGCGCCAGCTCCGCCTCTGACGCGGGCGAACCGTCAGGCTCAGGCAGATATGCGGGCGTTATCACCCCGAGTGCGCTCACCCGATCTGGATGCGCAAGCGCGAACGCGAGGGCGGTGTGCGCCCCCATCGAGGAGCCGGCGATCAGCGCCCGCTCCAGCTCGAGCGCGTCCAGCAGGCACAAGAGGTCCTCGGCGAGCCTGCCGTAGCCGTAGTCACGCGGGCTGCGTGCCGGTGCAGAGCGCCCATGCCCCCGCGCATCGCAGGCGAGCACTCGATGCCCGCTTCGCTCGAGCAGGCGCGAGCCCATCAGCACATAGCGGCGTGTCGCCGTCAGCCCGTGCAGGAGCACGATCGCTGGCCCCTCCCCAGCGCTCGAGAGCCGCAGCGCAACGCCGTCATCGGTCAGGACGTTGATCTCCGTATCCGCGCCGCCTGACACGGGCGACACGATAGCGGCGGGCGGCTCCGCCGAGCAGCTGGTGGGCCAGTCGCCCCTCGCCTGCTCGGATCTCGG
>JAJYUP010000080.1 GCA_021792455.1 Actinomycetes bacterium
ACCCTTCTTGCGGCGCTTTCTGTGACGATCACGGCGTCTGGGTGCGGCTCGGCAGGGCAGCGGTCAGCGCTGCGGGCCGCCTCGAGATCGAGCGCGGCTTCCACTAGATCGGCACCATCCTCGACGGCGAAGCCGTTGACGAGCACTTCGACCACCCAGGCATCGAGGAGCAGCTCGACCTCCCGACCGTCGGGCAGCACCGCGACCCGCCTCGCGTCGAGGAGCAGCTCGACTCAGCTCGCGTCGAGGAGCAGCTCGACTCAGCTCGCGTCGAGGAGCAGTTCGACGTCGCCCTCGTCCGTCAGCGCCTCGACTTCACGGCCCTCGACGACTGCTGCTCGTTCCTCCTCAACCGTGACGACTGTGTCAACCTCGGCGAGTCGCGCCGCCAAAGAGCCTGCGCCCCGCTCTCGCGCGGCGTTGGCGACCGTTCAGGTGGCCCACACGGAGCTTGGCCCGACCCTCGTGAACGCGCGTGGGCTGACGCTGTACATGTTCGAGGGGGACAGGAGTGGTGCGAGCAGCTGCTATGGCGGGTGCGCGAGCGTGTGGCCGCCGCTGACGACGGCGGGCGCGCCGACGGCGGGCGCAGGCGTCTCACCGTCGCTGCTTTCAACGACGAGGCGGCGGAGCGGCCGGCTGCAGGTCACCTACGATGGGCATCCTCTCTACCGCTACGCCGGCGATTCTCAGCCCTCCCAGGTGAACGGCGAGGGGCTGAACCAGTTCGGTGGCCTGTGGTTCGCCCTCTCGCCCGCAGGCGTGGCGCTGAGGTAGGCACCTGCCGCTCAGGTAGGCACCTGCCGCTCAGGTAGGCACCTGCCGCTCGGTAGGCACCTGCCGCTCGGTAGGCACCTGCGGCGGGGGTAGGCACCTGCGGTGGGGGCGTGCGGCGGCGCCCTGGGGCGGGGGCCGCCGCACGCGCTGACGCTACATCTTCCAGCCGCTCGCGGCGATGTAGGCTTCCATCTGTCCGTTCGGATGAAGCAGGACGACGGGTGCAAGGCAGGTGGAGGGGATCTTCAGGGACTTGGAGAAGATCCTCGCGTCGCCCGCTGCAGAGAGTGGGACCGCCTGCGTGGTCGCGACCGCTTCGCTCGATCCTGATGCGCTCGCGCAGTACAGCGAGGCGCTCACCGTCTTCACAGGACCGGTCTTGCCCGTTTCAGGGATGACGAGGCCTTCGACCTCGAGCATCATCTTGCCGTCAGCCTTGAGGCGGACGCTGCCCTTCGTGAGCATCCAGGGCACCTTCCCAGCGGCGACGCCGTCGATGCTCGGGTCTTCAGGCATCGATGGGGCAAGCGTCTCGCTGAGCACTGGCACCCCGCGCTTGACCCCTTTGTGTCCCTTGCCCTTCGCGTGGACGCGCCCGCTGCTCTTGCTGTGGTGGTGGCTATGGGCCTTGCCTTTGTGTGCCTGGGATGGGCTGTGGCTTGCGGCGCTCGCGGCGACTGGCGCCGCGACGGCGACAGCGAGTGTGACCGCGGCGAGCAGCAGCAGGCGGGTCGACATTGAAGACAACATCGCACTCCTTTTCGTTTGAAGAGATCCGTGTCGTTCGATGGACCCCCCAACGCCATCATGTGATGACCTGCCGATCGTAGGTGAGTGCGTTGCAGAAGGCGCCAGTTGCCCCAGGCGCGCGTGGCCGCAGGCGCGGGTCCATGCAGGAACGAGTCGCCGCAGGCGCGAGTCCATCCAGGCGCGGGTTGGCGCAGGCGCGAGTCGCCCGCGGTGAGAGCGCTTCGTCGCCGGCAGGCTATCCGTCCTCAGCGACGGTCAGGCAGCCTTCGACTGAAGCGCCGAGCGCAGACTGCGCTTGGCGATCGCAGCGTAGCGCCCGATGCGCTCGATGCCGATGAAGCGGCGGCCCTCCTGGAGGGCGGCGAGTGCGGTGGTGCCGCTGCCGATGAAGCAGTCGAGCACGATGTCTCCCGGGTCGGTGAGCAGGCGGATGCAGCGCCTGGGGAGCTCGATGGGGAACATCGCCTCATGGATGTCGTTGCAGCGCACGGAGGGAAAGCTCCAAACGCCCCTTGATCCCCACTGCACCCAATCGTCGGCGCTCAGCCTGGAGCGATCAACCTTCGTGACACCTGGCTTCCAGAAGATGAAGATGTGCTCGAACTCGTCCACAGAGCGGTAGGAGAGCGAAGCCCAGCGGCTGCTCTCCCAAGCGGCGTCCTTGACCCACACCCTGCGGTCATAGAGATAGAGGCCTGCGCCGAGCGCCATCTCCTCGATGAGGCCGCCGACGAGCTTGACGCGCGTCTGCGTCGAGTACTTGCCGCCACGGATGTTGTTGCCGTTGAGCCGCCTGTCGACCGTCTGCTCGCTGCAGCCAAGCAGCTGAGCGAGCTGGGCGCGGCTGAGGCCAGGGTGCTCCCTGATCGCGCGCCTGACGTCATCCGTGGTGAGCGGATGCCTGTGCCGGCGAGGGTTCGCAGCCTGGATCCTTGGCATCGACTCGTCCTTGAAGCAGAGGATGTCCGCGATGTTTATGCACAGGAACGCGCCTGGCGCGAGGATCGGAGCATGAAGCGCGATCACCTCCGACAGGAGGGCGCTCCATTCTTCGAAGCTGATGTCCCGCTCGTATGACTTGCCGACGTGGTATGGCGGTGACCAAACGCTGAGCGCGATCGAGTCGCACTCGATCTCGCGGAGCAGCTGGCGGGCATCGCCGACGTGGATCTCGTTGAGCGCGAGCGACAAGGTCTATGACTGATCGATGCGCTCGCGCTGCCGGTACACCGTCTGCCTCCGTATGTGAGCAAGCCTACCTGCAGGCGCGGACGGGACCCCTGCCGAGAGGCTGTTGCGCGGCGCGCTGAGGATCGCCTGGAACTTCACCGTCGAGTCGATCTGGTGCGCGAGCTCGATCACATGAAACCGGAGGAGGTCCACATCGTGCGCAGGCCGGCCGCGACGAACGGCAACAGGATCCGTCCGACCAGCTCTGCAAAGCGGATCGCGAAGCAAGCCGACGGGGAGACTCGAACTCCCGACCCCTTCATCACGAGAGGGGCCATGAATCGCGTTTTTGGCTCTGTTGAGCCATTTCCGGGCTTAGAATGTGTCCCGAGATGACGTCACTTCTGCGCAGTTCGGGACATATTTCGGGACACGACTTTTTTCGCGTACCCGTTGCAGCTCACCGGTCGGCGGCTCAGTGCTGCCCATCGCCGCCGTTTTCATCGGAGGCATGGTACCGGCGTGCGCGAGTGCGACCTTCCGCGAACGCATCCCGCGCTCGTACGAGATCGTCGAGCATGTGGCGGACGAGTCCGCGGTCGGACTCGCCGAGGAAGTCTGCGGCCTCAGCCGTCGAGAAGCTGCCTCGACGCCGCAGCTCATCGAGCAGCATCTGGCGCTTCCGGCTGCGTGCCTCCAGCCCGCCGCCGCCTGCTCTGATCACCACCTCATCCGAAAGCACGTAGCGGGCCCCTCCTCCTCGACCGACACGCACGAGCAAGCCCTTCGCGACAGCTCCCGCGATGAGCGCTTCGACGTCGGCGGCGTCCCCCAACAGGCCCCTCATGCTGCGTTGAGTCACGCCGCCGTCGTTGCGTGCCGCTACGAGCATGCGCCGCTCCTGCCCAGTCAGGTCGAGATGGCCCAGCAGCGCAAGCCAGGCCTGGTCCTCGATCGAGAGGATGGATCGGTTGTAGAGCGTGACGGTCACCGAGGATGGTGTGGCCGCAAAGTGCGGCGGCTCCATCAGCCGCGCCTCCATCTCGCTGTACATGCGATCGACGCCCTCGCCGTACTCCTCGACGAGGCCGAGCAGCTTCAGCACTCGCATTATCCGACGGTTGCGCGAGTAGTGCTCGCCCCGCATGTTCTCGGTCGTGATGTGTCCCGGCAGGGAGCCTGGGCTCTGGATCTCGATGCGGTCGTCCCAGACCGTGACATCCACGGTCGCGCCTGTGAGGTTGTAGTCGCGGTGAGCGAGCGCGTTGAGGATCGCCTCGCGCAGTACGGCCGGCGGGTACTCTGCAAACGTCTCGCGGTGGCTGCCAACGACAGCCTGATGGCTCGTAGTGTGCGCGTCGATGAACATGAGCGCCCGCTCAAGCAGCAGAGGTATTGGCCCATCGAGCTCCTCTCGTGCACTGACCGGACCCGGCCCAGGCCCGACACCGTGCCGTCGCACGACCTGGATCGACGCGCCCTTTACGTAGCGCGTCGGCTGTCTCGCGAAGAGCAGGGCAGCTGCACGCCGAGGCTGCGGATCGAGCGAGGCGTCCGTGACATCCGATACGCCAAGGTCAACGAGAGCGCGATCGAGGGCAGAGACGCTTCGACGGCGGATCGGCGGTCGCTTGTCGTTGCTGAGAGCGCGATTGACGACCGATAGGTCGATGTCCTTGTGGTCGAAGTCCGCGATGGGCTCGTCCTCGCCTGAGCGCTCCTCTCGCTCGCGTACGAATCGTGCGAGCCCATCGGCGCGCAGCGGCTGGTTCTCGCTGCCGACCCGCCGCAACAGGCGCCCATCTGCCGTGGTGACGATGCGATGACGCACCTCGGGTATCGCAACCAAAGTGAGCTCCTGCGCACCTACACGCAGCGAGCGAATCTGGACTTCGACCGCAGCCTCGTGCGCCGCACGCTTGATCTTGTCGAGCGTCTTCTGGGTCATCGGGCAACCGACGAGCTCTCGGGAGTCGGAGACCCCGCAGACGACGACGCCGCCGAGCGTCATCGCCATCGCAGGAATGACCTCCCTCAGATGGTTTGCGGACTCCTTGAACTCGACTCGCTCATCCTCTCGGCGCCCGAATAGCGCCCAGAGATCATCTTGCGAGATCGCGTCAGGAATCTCAGATAGCCGCGGAAGACGAAGCACGATTTGCGCGCAAGATTAGCAAAAGATGTCCCGCAAATAGCTAGCTATGTGCTTTTGGGCAGCATCTTTTATAAAGATGCTCGCTAATACCAGATCCCTCAGACGAGATATGCGAACGCGTCGGCGTGGCACTCGCCATCATGACGAACGATGCCTGCCAGCTGTCGCAAGAGGCGAATCCGTGGCGAACAGACGACTTCTTCGACACGCCGCACGGCGGCCGCTCTCAGGCAGAGGAGTTGTTTGAGGCAGTCCTGTTCCACGCCGCTGGAGCGCTCACCGTGGGCGTTGACAGGTCAGGTCGCTTGTTTTTGCAGTGCTTGCTGTGCATCGTCCCACGTTGCTCTGACCTCCCGTGGAGTTCGGTAGGCGAGGCGGCTTTCGGGTCGGTCGTGGCAGCGCTCGATGTAGTTGTTGATCACCTCCCTTGCTTGGCCGAGGGTCTCGAGCTCGTGACGCCAGAGCCAGCGCTCCTTCAGACAACGGAACCATGACTCGATGAATGCCTGGCTCTCGGGGTCGCGACAGCCGCCGCAGCGGTGAGTGACGCCGAGCGCTGAGAGGACGAGCCGCCTCGCGCGAGCGGTGAACGCCGAGCCGTTGTCCGTGCCGAGGGTGAGCATCCCCGCGGTGATGCCCTGCTCGGCGAGCGCGCGTTCGATCACCGCGATCGCCTCTTGCGCGCGACAACGCAGGCTGAGCTCCCAGCCGACGATCTCGCGTGTGCAGCAGTCGATGGTCGCGTTCAGGTGGACCCAGCCGTGCTCGGCGACCCAGATCGATGTCATGTCGAGGCGCCAGAGCCGGCCGGGCCGCTGCACCTTGAAGAACCCGGGCCGCCGCCGGCGGGTTCGCCGGAGCTCGGTGGATGGCCTGGCGGCTGATCTGAAGGACGCGCGCCAGGACCGCCGGCTTGTGGCCGGCGGCGGCAGGCTCACGGGCGCAGGCTACGCGCTCTCTCACTCCCGCGAGCGAAACCCGCCTCCGAGGATCTCCAGCTCACAGGTCCTCTCGCCGACCGTCCGCTCCAGGTCGCGCACGCGCTTTCGCGGCTCGACGATCTCGGTGCGCTCCTCCTTCCCGGAGAGGCGCTCGGAGCCGCCCTGAAGCAGCTTCTCGCGCCATCAACCGAACAGCGTCTCCGAGATCTGGCGCTCCCGGCAGATCTCGGCGACCGGCCGGTCGCCTCGCAGCCCAGCAAGCACGATCTCGAGCTTCTGCGCGACGGTCCACTTGCGGTACTTCTTCTTCTCGCTCAACGGTGTCTTCTTCGCTTGAGCGGCCCATCCTGGAAGGCGCCCCGGAGGCGATCTCCGCCTCCGGCGCTGCGCGCATGCGGCTCCGATCACGTCCGGGAACCTCACAAGCAGACTGTCAACGACCCACCGGGGAGCGGACCATGAAGATGTGCCCGCTCGGCGGCTTGCTCGGCGGCCGGCTCGGCGAACGGCGGACGCGACGACGGGGCGTTGGTGGGGCCCGATGAGGGCCGCGCGGGGGCGCGCTCGCCGTCGCCGCGGAGGTCGCAGGGGGGAACTCGCGGGCGCTTTCATGTCCCAAAACCACCAGCTCCTTGGGACATATTTGGGCTATGACGACGCTTCAGAAGCTACTTACGAAGTGTAACAAATGGCGATTTGCAGGCGATTCTCAGAGCCGACGGGGAGACTCGAACTCCCGACCCCTTCATTACGAGTGAAGTGCTCTACCAGCTGAGCTACGTCGGCACGATGCGATGTGAGGCGCCCCTGGACGCGCGGCGAGGATTGGAGGATACCGTCGATGAGACGCCTGGAGTGTGTACGCGACCGTGCTTGCCGCAGGGGAGGCAGGCGACAGCTGCGCGGGGACGGCGAGGTCGCACGAGCGCGGCGGCGGCGAGGCCGCACCGGCGCTCGAGGGCGCGGTCGCATCTGCGAGATACCTTTCGTGGATGCAGCAGATGACGGTTGATGGATTGCGGATAAGGCACGTCGTGGAAGGCGAGGGGCGACCCGTCGTCGTGATGCATGGATGGGGTGCGAGCATCGAGACGGTCGCCTCGATCGTCTCCGCGCTGTCTCCAGCGTGTGAGGTGCATGCTCTCGACCTTCCAGGGTTCGGGGGAAGCGAGCAGCCTGGCACCGCGTGGGGTCCATACGAGTACGCAGGCTTCCTTGCCGCCTTCATGGATGCGATGGGACTGCACGAGGCGGACCTGGTCGGCCACTCCAACGGCGGCAGGGTCGCGATAGCGCTGGCAGCGACACAGCAGGCGCGGGTGCGGCGGATGGTCTTGGTCGACAGCGCAGGACTCAGGCCGAAACGGACGCTGACCTACTATCGGAAGGTGGGAGCAGCGAAGCTCGGCAAGCACGCCGCCGCGCATCTGGGCAGGGCGGGAGAGCGGCTGCGCGACGTGCTGGTCGCAGGTGCCGCCTCCGCGGACTACGCTGCAGCGCCTGCAACGATGCGGAAGACCTTCCAAGCGCTCGTGAACACCGACCTGCGCGACGTCCTGCCAAGAATCGCCTGCCCGACGCTCTTGATCTGGGGCGAGCACGACACCGCGACGCCGCTTGCCGACGCGAAGGTGATGGAGCGGCTGATCCCAGATGCCGGGCTCGTCGTGCTCGAGGGCGCAGGGCACTACAGCTATCTCGACGACGCAGCTCGCTTTGCGAGGATCGTGAGGCACTTCCTGGCGGACGGGCGATGAGGGCACTGCTCGGCGCAGCCCTCTGCCTTGCGATGATCGCCGCCCTGATGAGGGCGGCAGGGCGCGCGCACCGCCTGCTGCACTTCCTGCAGCTCGAGCACTACGAGGGCGCAAGGCTTCTGATGTGGCTGCGCCGCCGCTCGTCGAGGAGGCTGAAGTTGGAGCTCGCGGGCCTGCTGGCGGTGTATGCGGGTGCTGTCGCGGCGCGGGCATCAGGCGAGGTGTGGCTGGCTGCGCTGCTGCTTCTGCTGAGCTGCGTGATCGCCTATGAGGGTGTGGCGGAATGGACGATGCGGGCGGTGAAGCCGCTCGTGCTGACCCCGCGCGCGAGGCGACTCTTGGCGACGGCTCTGACGCCCGCTCTGATCGTCGCGCTGGGGGCGGTGCCCGTTGCGGTCCTCGCTCCAAGCGCCCTGGCAATCGGCGTGGTGCTGCTGACGAGCTGGCTGCTGCTCGCGCTCTCCGCTCACGTGCTGCTTTCGGCGAAGCTGCTGCTGGCGCCATTGGAGCGGCGCGTGAACAGCCGGTTCGTGGACGCGGCTGAACGGAGGCTCCGCGAAGTGGCGCCGCTGAGGATCGGCATCACAGGCAGCTACGGCAAGACGACGACGAAGCTCTGCGTGGGGGCGGTGCTCTCTGCGGACCGGAAGACGCTCGTGAGCCCCGCATCCTTCAACAGCCACCTCGGATTGGTGCGCACGATAAACGAGCACCTGAAGCAGACCGACGAGGCGTTCGTTGCGGAGATGGGAATGTTCCGGCGCGGGGACATAGCGCAGCTGTGCGAGCTGGTGCGCCCAAGCATCGGCGTCTTGACCGCGATCGGCCCAATGCATCTGGAGCGGCTGGGATCGATGGAGTCGATAATGGCCGCGAAGGGGGAGCTGATGGAAGCGCTGCCCGCCGACGGCTTCTTCATAACGAACGGGGACGACCCCCGCTGCCTGGCGATCGCGAAACGCAGCAGCGCGCCCGTGACTCTGTTTGCGGTCGAGAACGAGGATGCGCAGGTCCGCGCATCCTCGGTGAAGATGGAAGGCGGTCGCACGCACTTCGACCTGGTGATCGAAGGAGATGAGGCCGCTCACGTCTCAGCGGCTCTGTTGGGAGCCCACAACGTGTGCAACATGCTTGCAGCCGCAGCGGTGGGCTGGGTGCTGGGCATCGATCCGCGCAAGATCGCATCCGCTCTCGAGACGGTCGCTCCACCGCAGCACAGGCTGTCGAGCATCCACAACGACAGCACCGGCGTCGTCGTCCTCGACGACGCCTACAACTCCAATCCAGTCGGGGCTGCCGCCGCGCTCGAGGTGCTTCGCGAGCATGCTGCGAAGAGGCGGCTGCTCGTGACCCCAGGGATGGTTGAGCTCGGCGAGCTGGAGGAGCAGCTGAACCGGAGCTTTGGTGAACGGGCCGGAGAGGTGTGCGACCTCGTGATCCTCGTGGGAGGGGTGCGAACGCGGCCGATGAGCGAAGGCCTTGTCGCGAGCGGGATGAGCGAGCGCGACATCCACGTCGTGGCGGACATGGCGGCTGCGACAGCGCTGCTGGCGAGGCTGACGAGGCGTGGGGATGTCGTGCTCTTCGAGAACGATCTCCCCGACACCTATCTCGATGATCCGCTGCGTGAAGAGCGCGTGACGGCGGGGAGGTGAAGGGCGAGGCACTGGCCTGATGACTAGGCTGTGCCGATGCCGAAGAGTGGATTGCGCGTGGGCGTCGTGTTCGGTGGGCGATCCGTCGAGCACGACGTCTCGATCATCACAGGCCTCCAGGCGCTGGAGGTGCTGTCAGAGCGCCACGATCCGAAGCCGATCTACATCGCGAGATCCGGCCGTTGGTACACAGGCGATGAGCTGTCGAGGGTCGCCTCCTACAGACGCGATGAGCCCGTCGGCAGCGAGGTTGCCTTCGACATCCACGGCGGTGCTCTGTCGACCGCGGGCAGAGAGCGCGGCATCCTCTCCCTGGGGAGGCGAGCCGACACCTCGATGAAGCCCGACGTGGTGATTCTGGCGACTCACGGCACAGAAGGTGAGGACGGTTGTCTTCAGGGAGTGTTCGAGGTCGCGGGGCTGCCCTACGCCGGGCCCTCCGTGAGCGCTGCGGCAGCGGCGATGGACAAGGTGATGAGCAAGGCGATCCTGACGGCGGCGGGCCTGCCCGTGCTCCCTCACATCGCGCTGCGTCGCGAGTCCTGGCAAGCCGACCGCCTCGCCGCCGAAGAGGCGATCCTGAGTCGCTTCGAGATGCCGATCTTCGTGAAGCCGGCTTCATTGGGGTCGAGCATCGGCGTGAGCCGCTGTGAAAGCGCCCCCGAGCTGGCTGACGCTCTGCAGCTCGTCTTCGAGCTGGACCGCTCCTGCCTGGTGGAGCGAGCGGTGGAGGGCGGGATCGAGGTGAACTGCGCGGTGCTCGGCAGGGCGGGGCAGCAGCTGCGAGTCTCCGTCTGCGAGCAGCCGCTTCCAGAGAAGCAGTTCCTCTCCTTCGACGACAAGTACCTCTCCGGCGGGAAGGGATCAGAGGAGCCTTCGAGCGGCGAGCTGTCCCGGCGCGAGGCGCGGGGGGATGCGCGAGGAGGCGTGCGAGGTCAGGAGCCTGGAGGAGGTGTGGCATCTGCGGTGCGTGAGGCAGGCGGCACTCCAGAGGCGGGCGCGAAGCTCCCCGGCATGCAGGCGGCGAAGCGCCTGATCCCAGCGCCGATCGACGCTTCGCTGCGAGCCGAGATCGAGCAGCTTTCCCGCGAGGTGTTCGAGGCCTTCGGCTGCGCCGGCGTGAGCCGCATCGACTTCCTTCTCGATGCAGAGGGCAAGCCGTACGTGAACGAGTGCAACACGATCCCAGGCTCCTTCTCCTTCTACCTGTGGGAGCGGGCAGGTCTGAGCTTCGTCGAGCTGATGGACGAGCTGATCGAGATCGCCTTCGAAGAGCGGGAGCAGAAGAAGGCGACGACGAGAGTGTTCGCGACGAACCTGTTGGCAGAGCGAATGGGGGCAGGCAAGGCATGAGCGGGCCGCGCGTGGCGGTGGCGATGGGGGGCGCATCGCTCGAGCGTGAGATAAGCCTTCGCAGCGGCCACAGAGTCGAGCGCGCCCTGCGAGAGCTGGGCTTCGAGGTGCATGGCCTCGATGTCGACGCCCGCTTCATAGAGCGCCTCTTGGCGGTGAAGCCATCTCTCGTGTTCGTGGCGATGCATGGGCGCGGCGGCGAGGACGGCACCCTCCAGGAGCTCCTGGAGATTCTCGCCCTCCCCTACACAGGCTCAGACGCTCTCTCGAGCGCTCTGTGCATGGACAAGCTGCTGTTCAAGCGGATGCTCGTGCAGCACGGCATCCCAACCCCTTCCTTCCACTCCTTGAGCGAGGCGGCGTTGAGGGAGATGGGTGGCGCTGGCACCTTCGCAACGATCCTGGACGAGCTGCACCTGCCCGTTGTCGTGAAGCCCGTCGCTCAGGGCTCCGCGATCGGAATCAAGTTCGTTCACGAGATCGAGCAGCTGCCCGGCGCGATCCTCGGTGCCTTCGGATACGGCGACAGGGTGCTGATCGAGGAGCGGGTCGTGGGGCGGGAGCTCGCTGTGACCGTCCTGGACACCGGTGGCTCATCGAGTCAGCGAGTGGCTTTGCCGGTCGTCGAGCTTCTGACGCCAGAGGGCTTCTACAGCTACGAGGCTCATTACACGATCGGCGGCGTGAGGCTGAAGGTGCCCGCCGAGCTCGAGCGTGGTCTCGAGGAGAAGGTGAAGCAGGTGGCGTTGGACAGCTGTGAGCTGATGGGCTGCCGGGACTTCGCGAGGGTCGACATGATCCTCGACGAAGAGGGGACGCCAAAGGTCTTGGAGATGAACACGATCCCAGGACTGACTGAGACGGGCATCACCCCAGCGGCGGCAGAGGCGGCGGGCATCTCCTTCACGCAGCTGGTGGATGCGATCGTGACGCGTGCGCGAAGGGAAGCGGAAGGCGAGGCGTGAGCCTCCCGAGCGTGAGTATCCTTCGGCTCGACGGAGACGTGGGTGGACGCTGCGCCTGAGCTGTGTGAGCGCGGCACCTGCGGCTGTTCCAGGCGCTCTCGGCGGATGAGCGGCGGGCGCGCTGCTGCGCGATCTGGGTGTAGCCTTTCTCGTATCTGAATGGAGGGGTGGCAGAGCGGTTGATCGCGGCAGCCTTGAAAGCTGTTGGGCGGGTAACCCCCGTCCCGAGGGTTCGAATCCCTCCCCCTCCGCTCCGCTGTCCTTGGCACTCGCGCTTCGCTTCCTCTGCTCAGTCTCCCAGACCCTCGTCGGTGCTCTGAGCGGTCGGCGGTCCACCAGGCCGCTGAGTGGGCGGCTGTCCGCGTTGGGTGAGCGGCTGTCCGCGTTGGGTGAGCGGCTGTCCGCGTTGGGTGAGCGCCGATCGCGCCGCGGCCTGCTGCCCTGAGGTGCGCAGCTCGCCGCTGCGCTGCCGATCCTCGCGGGTCCGACTGTTGCCGTTGCGGACGTAGGCGAGGAACGCGTTCGCCGCGGGCGAGTGGTGGCTGCGATCGCGCCACACGAGCGCGACGCGCCTGCGGAGGGTGGGGCGCAGCGGCACTGGAATGAGTGCGCCAGGCGCGGATTCGGCGAACGTGAGCGAGACCGCAGACA
>JAJYUP010000009.1 GCA_021792455.1 Actinomycetes bacterium
TTGCGTGAGCGGCTGTCCGCGTTGGGTGAGCGGCTGTCCGCGTTGGGTGAGCGGCTGTCCGCGTTGGGTGAGCGCCGATCGCGCCGCGGCCTGCTGCCCTGAGGTGCGCAGCTCGCCGCTGCGCTGCCGATCCTCGCGGGTCCGGCTGTTGCCGTTGCGGACGTAGGCGAGGAACGCGTTCGCCGCGGGCGAGTGGTGGCTGCGATCGCGCCACACGAGCGCGACGCGCCTGCGGAGGGTGGGGCGCAGCGGCACCGGAATGAGTGCGCCAGGCGCGGATTCGGCGAACGTGAGCGAGACCGCAGACACCCCAAGGCCCTCCGCTACGAGGGCGAGCACCCTGGAGAGCTCGTTGGTCTCGAAGCTGACATGGGGCTGGAAACCGGCGGCCTTGGCGGCGCTGTCGAGCAGCCGGCGCAGCCCGCTGCCCTCGCGAAGGAACACGAACGACTCGTCGCTGAGCTCTGATATGTGCACCTGAGAGGCGCGCGCAAGACGATGGGAGGGCGAGACGATGAGCACGAGCTCGTCTTCGAAGAGCAGCTGAGAGCTGAGGCCCTCTGGCATGCCCGCCTCGAGTGGAACGAACGCGACGTCGAGCACGCCGGCGAGTACGTCTTCCATCATCGACTTCGCGGCCTCCTCGACGACCCGGATGTCGATGCCTGGGTGCAGCCTGTGGAACCCTGCGAGCGTCGCTGGCAGGTCGTATGGCTGAAGCCACTGCATCGCGCCGATCCTGAGGTGCCCCTGCAGCAGACCCCTGAGCTCGAGCAGCTCCTCGAGGCCGGCTTGAAGCTCGCGAAGTGCACGCTCCGTGCGCTGAAGCAGGACGGCCCCGGCCTCAGTCGTCTGCACTGTCCTCGTGGTACGGCTGAGCAGCTGCACGCCAAGCTCCATCTCGAGCCGGCGAACGTGCTGAGAGACGGCGGGTTGCCCGATGTGCAGCTCAGCAGAGGCTCTGGTGAAGCTTTTGTGCCTGGCGACGGCGGCAAACGATCGGAGCTGTTGGAGGTCCACGACTTTCATCATCGCAGCTGATAAGTGTCATGCAAACTCCGACTTTGGCTCATGGGGCGTTGGGTGCGATACTGAAGCTCCCCAACAGCAGTACCCCCTCCTCCCCACAACAGCGGCCCGCCGAACGCGGGTCGTTGTTGTTGTTGGGCCTGGCACCCTCGGGCCCCCTTGGCCCCGCTGGAGCCCCCTTGGCCCCGCTGGGCATTCGGCGCCGGTGCGTGCGGACGGCGGGTGACCGCGCTCGCCGCTCCTGCAAGGACCCGAGCGAGTGCGCAAGCAGATCCCCTCCGATCGCTGGAGGCGACGTGGCGGTGGGCAACGCCTGGCGAGTGCACCTGCGAGCACGCAAGCAGAGCATCTCGCGCCACTGGAAGCGGCAGCCTCCACGCCGGGAAGTAAACTAGCTCGAAACCTCGAGGAGAGGTGGCCGAGCGGCTGAAGGCACTCGCCTGCTAAGCGAGTATGGGGATAAAACTCCATCGCGGGTTCGAATCCCGCCCTCTCCGTAGCTTTTCTTCGCCAGCGGCCGAGCGGCCTGGACTCGCTGCATCGCGACGGCGGCGCCTTCAGTCCTCGTCGATGACGACCGCGAACACGATGTGGGCGCGGCCGACTGCGAGGAAGCGATAGGTCTCGCGAGGTCCACCGGCAAGCGGATCGACAACGACGTCTGTGAGGATGAGGAAGTCGCGCTCAGAGGCGTTGAGCACGTCGGAGACGCGGCTCCTGAAGCCGTCTCTCGCGAGCGTGATGCAGCCATCGATCCGGTGGCGCTGGGTCTCGACCCTTATCCGCTGTCTGCGGTGCTCGATCGAGACGCCAAGCTCCCGCTCGACGCCGAGCGCCTCCCGCTCCGAGCCGAGCACCTCCCGCTCCGAGCCGAGCACCTCCCGCTCCGAGCCGAGCACCTCTCGCTCCGAGTCGAGCACCTCTCGCTCCGAGTCGAGCAGCTCCCCCTCTGCGCTGGGCTCACCCTCATCGCTCACGACTTCAGAACCCGCATCGTCAGGCCAGCCGCACGGTCAGGTCGTCTTCAGCGGCTCTGTGAGGGACGGCGTTCATCCGACGTGCTCATGCAGACGCTCCTCATCTGGCAAGCGAGGGCGCTCCGCGCTGGCCCCTCGTGAGCCTTCCCCTGGGGTCGGCTCTCCTCGCAGGACCTGTTCGGAGTCCGCCTCTGCTTGCGGGCCCGGATCGGCGGCGCGCTCGTGTGCGGCGCTTCCCTGCGCCTCATGCTCGCGCGGCCGGCGTCCCTGCGCCTCACGTTCGCGCGCTCGACTCTCGTTCACGGGGCGCGTTCGGGCTTCATCGTCCTCGCTTCGAGGTCCGTGCACTCTCGCTGCGGCCGGCAGGGCGAGCGGTGGCGCTGCTGAGAGCCCTGCGCGCACGACTGGACCTCTGCCCTCGAGACTGTCGAGCGGACGATTCCGCTCGTCTCTCACGATGTAGAGCGGGCGGTGCTTCACCTCGTCGTATATCCGCCCCACGTACTCCCCTATCACGCCGAGGGCGATCAGCTGGATGCCGCCAAGCAAAAGGATTGCGATCGTCAGCGAGCCGAATCCAGGCAGGTATGACCCTGCGAAGTGCAGCCCGACGACGACCGGTATGCCGATGAACGCCAGCCCCGCGGACAGCAGGCCGACATAGGTCGCGAGCTGCAGCGGCAGGTGGGAGAAGGAGGCGATCGCGTCGAGCGAGAACCGCAGCATCTTTCGCAGCGTGTACTTCGTCTCTCCAGCGCTGCGGGCGTCTCGCTCATAGGAGACGGCTGTCTGGGAGAACCCGACCCACACCGTCATCCCGCGGAGGAAGCGTGAGCGCTCGGTCATCGACAGAAGCGCGTCGAGCGCCCTGCGATCGAGCAGCCTGAAGTCGCCGGAGTTCGGCTCCAGGTCGACTTGGGCGAGTGAGCGGAACAGCCTGTAGAAGAGGCTCGCAGTCGCGAGCTTGAAAGTCGTCTCGCCCTCCCGCTGCCTCCGCACGGCGTAGACGACGTCTGCGCCCTCCTGCCAGCGTTCGACCATCTCTGGTATCAGCTCTGGTGGATCCTGGAGGTCGGCATCGATCATCGCGACGACATCCCCGATCGCGTGCTCGAGGCCCGCGGTGAGCGCCGCCTGGTGGCCAAAATTGCGCGAGAGGTGGATGACGCGCACGCGCATGTCCTCGGCGGCGATCGCGTCGAGCAGCTCTGGAGTCGCGTCTTTGCTTCCGTCATCGACGACAAGCAGCTCGAATTCGTACTGGGACACCGCTGTGATCGTGCGCCGAACGAACTCCTCGACGAGCTCCTCCTCGTCGTAGACAGGCGCGACGACGCTCAGAAGCGCAGGCGCAGGCTGTCGGCGTGTGGTCTCTGCTTTCATGCGGATTGGGGGAGATCGCTCTGGATCGCTGTGAACGAGTTGCGCTCCCAGGCGAAGACTAGGGGACTGGGCTGCGCCTGCGGTGCGCATCCCGACTGCGACGGAGCTCGTGAGCCTCGCGCTGTCGGTCTGCTCAATACGCTACCGACCCTCGCGCCCTGCAGCTCGCCCTCCGCGAGCTGTTCGTGGGGCGGTCGGACCTGTACCGCGCCGCAGAGCCGGCCGCGACCCGCCTTCGGCGGCCTCGCCTGCCGATGCGTGGCTGCGCTCGCCTCCTCAGGCTGAGGAGGGCTCATCACGCTCGCTGCGCTCTCGCACAGAGCGCATCAAGCGCCGCTTCCTGACAGTCTTCGGGTATGGCTGGCAAGACGCTGTCCTTCGATCCGATTGCTGAGGCCTCCCGTCAGTGGGAGTCCCATTGGGGCTCTGCGCCTGTGAACGCGATGGCTGCGGCGACCTCGATCATGCGGTGCGAGCAGATCCTGATGAGCGGCCTCAACGAGCTCCTGAAGCCGTTCGACCTCACTTTCCCGCGGTATGAGGTCCTCATGCTTCTCTATCTCAGCCGGCGCGGCTCGCTGCCGCTTGGCAAGATCGGCGACCGCCTCCAAGTGCACCGCACCAGCGTGACGGGGCTCGTCGACCGGCTCGAGCAGCAGGGCCTCGTGCACAGGGTCGCCCATCAGCGTGACCGCCGCACGACGCTTGCGAGCATCACCGAGTCGGGCAGACGCGTCGCAGAGCAGGCGACGAGGATCTTGAACGAGGCCCACTTCGCGATGCCGCGCATCTCTGAGTCGGCGCTCGCCGATCTCGTCACCCTGCTGAGCGAGCTGCGTCTCGCCGCTGGCGACTTCGAGCGCGCTGACACGTAGCCTTTGCAGGTGAAAAAGGGCGGGGGTGGCTCAGAAGAAGGCCTCAGAGAAAGGCGCCGCGACGGTTCAGAAGACGGGCGTCTCTTTGAAGTCGCCGAAGACGCTCTGCAGCGCCTCGACGATCTCGCCCTCGGATGCGCCGCTGCGAGCGCAGTCCAGGAGCGGGTCCATCAGGTTCACGCCGTCCTTTGCCGCGGCCTCCCTCAGCTGCGCAAGCGTCCGCTCGACGGCGACAGCGTCTCTGTGGGCGCGCGCGCTCTGCAGCCGATCGAGCTGCTTGCGTTCGAGTGCAGGGTCGATCTTCAGTATCGGGGTCTCTGAGGTGTCTCCCTCGGTGAACGCGTTCACGCCGACTACTATCCGCTCTCGAGAGTCGATCTCGCGCTGAAGCTCGAAGGCGGCGTCGGCGATCTCCCGCTGGGGGTAGCTGCGCTTCACCGCCTCGACCATCCCGCCGAGCTCGTCGATCTTGCGGAAGTACTCGTAGCAGCGCTCTTCCATCACGTCCGTCAGCGCCTCGACGTGGTAGCTGCCTCCGAGCGGATCGACGGTGTTCGTCACGCCAGTCTCATGCGCGATGATCTGCTGCGTGCGGAGCGCGACTCTCACTGCATCCTCTGTCGGCAGCGCGAGCGCCTCGTCGTAGCTGTTCGTGTGCAGCGACTGGGTGCCGCCAAGCACTCCCGCGAGCGCCTCTATCGCCGTGCGCACGATGTTGTTCAGCGGCTGCTGGGCGGTGAGCGAGACCCCTGCTGTCTGGGTGTGGAAGCGCATCAGCCAGGACCGTGGGTTCTTCGCGCCGAAGGTGCAGCGCATCTCTTTCGCCCAGATCCGTCTCGCCGCGCGGTACTTCGCGATCTCCTCGAAGAAGTCGATCTGGGCGTTGAAGAAGAAGGAGAGCCTCGGCGCGAAGGAGTCGACGTCGAGACCCCGCTGCACCGCCTGCTCTACGTAGGTCAGCCCGTCCTTCAGCGTGAAGGCGAGCTCCTGCTGCGCCGTCGCGCCCGCCTCCCTTATGTGGTAGCCGGAGATCGAGATCGGGTGCCAACGGGGCATGTGCTTCGCGCACCACTCGATCATGTCCCCGCACAGCCGCATCGCGGGATCGATCGGGAAGCACCACTCCTTCTGCGCGATGTACTCCTTCAGGATGTCCGCCTGGATCGTGCCTGACAGCTGATCTGGTGGTACAGGTCCGCCCTCTGAGCGCTCCGCTGCGATCACGTAGAAGGCGAGCATGATCGCCGCAGGCGCGTTGATCGTCATCGACACTGACACCTCGCCGAGGTCGATGCCTGAGAAGAGCGTCTGCATGTCCTCAACGGTGTCGACGGCGACACCCTCGCGACCGACCTCCCCAAGTGAGCGGGGGTGGTCGGAGTCGTGTCCCATCAGGCTTGGCATGTCGAACGCGGTGGAGAGCCCCGTCTGGCCGTGCTCGAGCAGGTAGCGGAAGCGGGCGTTCGTCTCCTCGCTCGTGCCAAACCCGGCGAACTGCCGCATGGTCCACAGCCGTCCCCTGTACATCGACGGGTAGACGCCCCTCGTGAACGGATACTCACCTGGGTATCCGATCGGGTCGTTCGGGCCGCCTATGCCCTCTGGCAGGTCCTGCTGGGTGTAGAGCTCCTTTATCGGCTCGCCGGACAGCGTCTTGAACACGCGCGCCGCCCCTTTCTCTGCGCTTCCTGCGCCTGAGACCTCCCGGTCGGCAGCGCCTGAGAGCGGCTCTGCCTCCGCGCTCTCCATGCGCCGCTCAGCAGGGGCCTCGTCTCGTTCGAGCGGTTGCTTCTCAGGCTCGACAGCTGTCTCAGCCGTCGTGGGGGCGGCGTTGGGCGTCATGCCAAAAACAATAGCGCGCGGGCGATAGTCGGGCGCCCACGCACTTGCTACAGTGTTCATGGATCTGCGCATCGGCGCTTCACACTCTCAGGGCAGGTCGCCCAGATCACGCTCGGGTGCGTCGGCTGTGCGCTTTGGTGGTCAGTTGTGAACGCGGTAAGGTCTTTCAGCTCAACGTATGGCGTCGCGCCAGCTCAATCACTCCTGTCTGCGTCGAGCGGCTTCCGCTCCGGCTCGCCTGCTCGCTCGCGCCAGCTCAGCGCCGTCATCTGAAACGGAGGTGCTTCTATGAACGAGACTGCGCTCCATCCGATCTCGGTTGGAGTTCTTGGTGGAGGGTTCATGGGCAGCGGGATCGCGGAGGCGGTAGCCCGCGCAGGTCACTCGGTCGTCGTGTATGAGCCGATACCTGACGCCCGCCCCGCCTCGCAGAAGCGCCTTCGCGCCTCAGTCGCCAAGGCCGTCCAGGGCGGAAAGCTCAGCGACGAGCAGGCGGAGGCGCTCGTTGCGCGCATCGCCTACCCAGATGCCCCAGAGGAGCTTGCAGGCTGTCAGCTCGTCATCGAGGCGGTCGTCGAGGACCTTCAGGTGAAGGTCGATTGGTTCCGCAGGCTCGACCAGATCGTCCCCCAGAGCACGCTGCTCGCCTCGAACACCTCGAGCATCCCGATCGCGGGCCTCGCCTCCGCCGTCAGCAGTCCTCAGCGCGTGCTTGGACTCCACTTCTTCTCGCCCGTGCCTGTCATGCGCCTCGTCGAGGTCGTGCGGGCGCTCGACACCTCCTCTGAGACGATTGCGCTCGCGGGCGAGTTCGTCGAAAGCATCGGCAAGCGGCCGATCTGGACGAAGGACCGCTCAGGCTTCATCGTCAACATGCTGCTCGTGCCCTACCTGATGGCGGGGGTGCGGATGCATGAACAGGGGTTTGCGAGCAGGGAGGACATCGACGCGGGCATGACCCTCGGCTGCGGGCACCCAATGGGCCCTCTCACCCTCTGCGACTTCATAGGGCTCGACGTGCTCTACGCCGTCTGCCAGTCGCTCTATGAGGAGTTCAAGCAGGCGGAGTATGCGCCGCCGCCGCTGCTCAAGCGGATGATCGCCGCTGGCCGGCTTGGGCGAAAGTCTGGCCGTGGCTTCTATGAGTATCAGCAGCAGCCCGAGTCCGCCTCGGCCCACTCCTCTGTCGCCGCGCCAGCCGCCTGAGAGCGCCTGTCAGCGCCGTGATCGCACGCGCAGATCGTCTGATGCCCGCTCGAGCTCACGCTCCAAGCAGCAGTGCGCCGGAGCGCGCGGCGGCGCCGGAGCGCGCGGCGGCGCCGGAGACCGCGGCGGCGCTTGAGAGCGGGTTGGGGCTTGAGAGCGGGTTGGGGCTCGAGAGCGGGGCGGGGTCGGCGATCGGCGCGCGCAGGCGGGGCAGAGACCACATCCAGGCGCTCGACGTCATCTCTGACCTGCTGCTTGGGATTGGGGAGGGCTCGCCGCCTGACGCGTTCTTCAGCAGTCTCTGCGAGGCGATCTGCAGGCTGTCCTCCATGAAGCGCGCGATCCTCTTCCGCTACGACAGCGTCAGGCGCAGGGTGCGGGCCGTTGGAGCCCACAACATCGAGCTCGACCCGTTCACTGATCTGTTCGTCACGATCGACTCCGTGCCGATCGCACGCAAGGCGCTCGTCGAGGACAGGGTCCTCGAGGTCGTCGGCGCGGAGGACTTCGACATTCCCCAGTCGCTTCGTCAGCTGCTCGATGGTGTCCTCATCGTCTGCACGCCGATGGCTGCCGCAGGCCGCTACGTGGGCGTAGTGCTCTCTGAGCGCGATCGCGCCTCCCAGCCCATGAGCGACGAGGAGCGACAGCTGCTCTGGACGATCGGCAAGGCGATCGCGATGGCCTCTGTCGCAAGAGGCGCCGCGGTCCACAGTGAACGCTCACGCCAGCTGCAGCAGCGGATCGATCTTGCCCGCGAGATCCACGAGGGGGTGATCCAGCGGCTCTTTGGCGTCTCTCTTGCGCTCTCACAGGAGGAACTCCTCGACGCTGCCGCTCAGAGGCGATGCGCAGAGGAGGTCCGGGCCGCGCTTCGCGAGCTGCGCGCCGCGCTTCAGAGGCCGCTCAGCCGCTCCTCGCCGCCGACATCCGTCACGTTCGATGAGGAGCTCGATCGGCTGAGAGGTCTCTATCCAGACAGAGAGATCCTGCTCGCAGCAGGGGATCGTCCGGAGGTGCCGCGCCAGCTCGAGGCGCTGTCGCAGTCGATCCTTGCCGAGGCTGTTCGCAACGCGGTGAAGCACTCTGACGCACGGAGAATCGACGTCGCGATGAAGCGCGACGACGGCGATGGCGCCTTCACTCTCGAGGTCCGAAACGAGGGCATTCGCGCCCAAGCGGTGAGTGGGGGAGTGCGCTCCGGCGCAGGGGCGCCGGAGCGTGCGGGGATAGGTCTGCGCCTTGCGACGCTCGAGGCGCTCCAGCATGGCGCCGTGCTCGAGTATGGCGAGTGCGAGCCTGGTGTCTGGCAGGTGCGGATGGTCGCGTCGGTGTGATGAGCCCCACGCCTGACAGCGTTGTGAGGAGCACGCGCGGCGGTGTGCCCCGCCCCTTGCGACCCGAGGGAGCCGGCGCCTCGCGCGTCGGCCCACCACCTCGCGTGGCAGAGACCGCCCCTGAAGACGATGTCCTTGCGAACCGCCGTCTCAGGGTTCTCGTCGTCGACGATCACGAGGTCGTGCAGTGGGGCTTCAGGCTCATGCTTGGGCAGCTGCGATGGGTGGAGCGCTGTCTCTCTGCGCGCAACGGCGCCGAGGCGATCGCGCTCTGCCGCCGATATGAGCCCCATGTCGCGATCGTCGACCTTCTCCTCGACGGGGAATCTGGCCCAGAGGTGTGTGAGCGGCTGCGTGCGGAGGCTCCTGCGCCGAGGGTTCTGCTCATCTCCGGAGCGGGCGGCATCTCGCCGCGAGCCGCTCGCGCCGCCGGCGCCGCTGGATTCATCTCGAAGGACTCACCTGCGAGCGAGATCGCGAGGATGGTGCGAGACGTCGGCGCTGGCAAGACCGTCTTCATGGAGAGCACGGGCCCGCAGGCGCCTGCGCTCACGGAGAGGGAGCGCGAGATTCTCAGCCTCATAGCGGCAGGCGCGACCAACCGCGAGATAGCGGGTGCTCTCTACCTCTCACCCCACACCGTGAAGGAACACACGAGCTCCCTGTATCGGAAGCTCGGCGTCCGCAACAGGGCGGAGGCCGTCCAGCGAAGCCAGCGACTTGGGCTGCGCAGCTGAGATGGCGAGGGGTCCTTCCGCAGCGGCGATCGAGTCGGCCTCCGCTCGCCGCACCCTTGTGAGCAGCGCATCGGGCGGGAACGCATCCTTGCCTCACGGCGATCTGAGCTGTCGGGGTTCGGCGCGTGCGCTTGCGGTTGCGACGTCTCGCGGGAACGTATCCCTACATAGACCAGGCGGCGAGAAGCGGTTTCAGCACCCCCCATTTGGGGGGCATTTCTCGCTTTCGACTTGCCTTTCCGTGCCCGATCGGAGATGCTCTGCTCATCAATCTTCAGCAACTTGGGCGCGCGGCGAGGGGTCGGCTGCCGATTGTCGGGTCCGTCACGCAGCCGTGTCTCTTGCGGTCGCGCTCGGTTGCAACCAAGTCTGCCGGTCCCGGACCCCACCGGCAGAGAGAGACCCCCCGGTCTCTCCTCCTCGGGGTGGTGGGGCGGCTCAGGCCGTCCCACCACCTGCTTAACGGGACGGTTTTGGCGCCTCTCATCACGTGATCCTCGCGGGGGGCAGCCGCGCCAGCGGCTTCAACAGACCCCGGAACCAGGCCTCAGCCGTCCCCCGAAGGCGCCTGATCACCCCCCATTCGGGGGGCAGTGCGCAGGCGTGGCGCGATGCACTGCCGACTCGGCGCGAACCTGGAGGGTGTGACTTTCGGTTCGCGACGGCTACGTCTGAACGTCGGCTCCAGCCTGCTGCCGATGCGCCTTTGCAGATCACAGCAGGTCCGCGGCTCGCGCGGCGGCAGGGGCGCGCTTCGCGGTGCGCCCGTCGCCGAGTCGACTGCGGGCGGGATGCGGGACGAGAGGGCATGGATGCGGGACGAGAGGGCATGGATGCGGGACGAGAGGGCATGGATGCCGTGATCGCAGGACTCTTCCCAGGGCAGGGCAGCCACACCAAAGAGATGCGGGCGCAGACCGAGACCTACGCGCCCCATCTGCTCTGCGCCTGCATCGAGCTCGTCGGCGAGGATCCCTTCCTTCGCGTCACAGAGAGCACGAGGTTCGCCCAGCCTGCGATCTTCTGCGCGAGCATCGCTTCGCTTGCGGCACACCGCCTCGCCACAGGATCTCCATCGCCGGGGGCCTACGCGGGTCACTCGCTTGGAGAGCTCGCTGCGCTCGTCGCCGCGGACGCGCTCGACTGCGAGGTTGCGCTGCGCCTCGCGGTGCTCCGTGGCGCGCTCATGGCGGAGGCGGGTGAGCGGGACGGCAGAGGCGGCATGCTCGCGCTCATCGGCGCCAGCACAGAGCAGTGCGAGCGCCTCGCCGCTGCGCACGATGTCCACGTTGCGAACGAAAACGCGCCCGGCCAGACGGTGCTCGCGGGGCAGCTCGCAGATCTCGAACGGGTGGTGAAGCCGGCGAGGGAAGAGGGGTGCAGGGCGATCATGCTCGACGTCGCTGGCGCATTCCATTCCCCTGAGATGGCGAGCGCGCTCGAGCCGTTCAGGGTCGCGCTTCGGAAGGAGACGGTACGCACGCCGAAGGTGCCTGTGATCTCAGGGGCGACTGCGTCTCCGTTCGTCGATGTGAGGGAGCAGCTGCTCGAGGCGATCGTCAAGCCTGTTCGCTGGAGCGCGACGATGAAGGCGCTTGCGGCGCTTGGCGCCAACCGCTTCATCGACTTCGGGCCGGGAAGGGTGCTCGCGCGGCTTCTGGTCCGCAACGTGCCGGACGCGGAGGCGATCGCGCCGTCGGTGCCTGCCGAGATGGAGCGCAGCAGAGGCGATCACGTGAGCGCCGACTCGCAGGCGGGCAGCCTCGCCGCTCGGCAGGCGCAGGAGGTGCTCGCCCGTGATGCCTGCTGAGCGCGCGGCGCTGCAGGACGCGCCCCCTCATCGCGGCGCGCTGCCGATCAGCGCGCCTCAGCTGCGAGGCGCGGCGAAGGTTCGCACCGCCGGCATCGCGGGCGTCGGCGCTGCACTTCCTCCGGAAAGGATCACCAGTGGGCAGATCGCACAGCGTCTTCAGCTCTCTGACGGATGGATAGAGCGGCGCACCGGAATCTCTGAGCGCCGCCGTGTGAGCGCTGAGGAAGGTGTTGCCGAGCTTGCAATCAGAGCGGGGGCGGCGGCCCTCGAGGACGCCCGCCTCGAGGCGTCGAAGGTCGACCTCGTCCTGGTCGCGACGCTCGCCGCCGATGATGTGACGCCAGGGTGCGCGCCGCTTGTCGCAGAGGCTCTTCGATGCACGTCCGCAGCCGCGGTCGACATCGGCGCTGCGTGCACCGGCTCGCTCGCTGCGATCGCGCTTGGCAGCGCGTGGATCGAGTCAGGAAGAGCACACAACGTGCTCGTCATAGGCTCTGAGGTGCTCTCGCGGTTCACCAACCACGATGACCGTCGCACTGCGCCCCTCTTCGGCGATGGCGCAGGCGCGCTTGTGATCTCCTCCTCGGCGAAGGGCGCAATCGGCCCCATCCTTCTCTACAGCGACGGCAGCGCCGCCTCGATGATACGGGCGCGAAAGGAGTCGGGGCTGCTCGAAGTTGAAGGCCATGAGACCTTCCTGCGCGCGATCGCTGAGCTGCACAGCGCGACGAACGCAGTTCTCTCGCAGGCGGGACTCAGCCTTTCGGAGGTCGACCTGTTTGTCTATCACCAGGCGAACGGCCGCATCCTCAAGGCGCTTGCCGACCGCCTTGGGCTCGCCCGCGACCGCGTCTTCGACTGCATCGCCGACACCGGCAACACGAGCGCGGCGAGTCTGCCGATCGCCCTCGAGAGGGCACGCAGGCTCCGCGTGCTCAGGCCTGGGATGCTCGTCGTGCTTGGCGCGCTTGGTGCTGGGCTCACCTGGGGCGCCGCGATCGTGCAGTGGGAGCTGTGAGGGCGGTGCCGGGCAGACCTGAAGGATTCGCTCTGGTAACGGGCGCCTCGAGGGGCATCGGCGCTGCGATCGCCCTCGCCCTCGCATCTGACGGGTGGCCGGTCGCCATCAACTACCGCAGCGACGCGACAGGCGCAGAACGCGTTCTCAGCGAGATCGAGCAGCGCGGCGGCAGGGCGATCTGCCTGCAGGCCGATGTGACGGAGCGCGGGCGCGCTCAGGAGTTGATCCGCGAAGCTGAAGGGCAGCTCGGCCCGCTGCTCGTGCTCGTCAACAACGCCGGCGTGCGCGCAGACGAGCTCGCCCTCAACATCTCCGACGAGCAGTGGGACACCGTTCTTGCGACGAACCTCAGCGCCGCCTTCGAGCTGACGCGGCAGGCTCTGCGCCCGATGATCAGGGCCCGCTTCGGGCGCGTCATCAACATCGCCTCTGTTGTCGGCCCCCGGGCGAATCCAGGCCAGGCCAACTACGCCGCCGCCAAGGCGGGCCTCATCGGCATGACGAAGACGATTGCGGTCGAGGTCGCGAGGCGGGGCGTGACCGTCAACGCGATCGCCCCAGGACTGATCGAAACAGAGATGACTGCGGGCCTGCCAGACAGGCTTCTCGCCGCGATCCCCGCCCGCAGGGCGGGCACTCCTGAGGAGGTCGCCGCCTGTGCGCGGTTCCTCGCCTCTGAGCAGGCGTGCTACGTCACCGGCAGCACGATCTTCGTCGACGGAGGGCTGAGCGCATGACTGCGCGGAGCGGGCTCTGCGATCCGTCCAACTCTCAA
Source organism: Actinomycetes bacterium (assembly GCA_021792455.1). Classification (GTDB taxonomy): domain Bacteria; phylum Actinomycetota; class Thermoleophilia; order Solirubrobacterales; family Solirubrobacteraceae; genus Palsa-744. The sequence goes on from JAJYUP010000009.1 coordinate 12,996, forward strand.
TCTCAGCGATCGAAAGGAGTCAAATGAGCACAGCAGCAACGGAGGAGCAGGTAGAGCAGGTTGTCGTCGAGGCCCTTGCGAGCTTCGGCGCAGAGAGGGACTCGATCAGCAGGGAGGCGACGCTCGAGAGCCTCGACATAGACTCACTCGACCTCGCAGAGCTCTCTCAGATCGTCGAGGAGAAGTTCGGGATCGAGCTGAAGGGATCAGACGTCGCCGAGGTGAAGACCGTTGGGGACGCGATCTCTCTCATCCTCGAGCGCGCGGCCTAGAGGCCAGCTGACGGCGAGCAGATGATCGCGGACGCACACTCCGACAGCGTCGAGCCTCCCCGAGGGCAGCCCGCTCGGGGTGCACAGGGCCATCCGAGGGGGGGTGTCTCAGAGCAGGGCAGAAATGCCGCGAGCAGAGATCCAGCGCAGGGCGCGTGGGATCCGATCGTCGTCACGGGCGTCGGCGCTGTCAGCCCCCTCGGCGTCGGCGCGAGGACGCTGCATGAGCGCTGGTGCGCCGGCACGAGCGGGATCGTCGACGGGGAGGCGCCCTGCTCAGAGTTCGATCCGACGCAGTTCTTGACTGTGAAGGAGGCACGAAGGGCCGACCGCTTCACTCAGCTCGCGATCGCGGCATGTGAGGAGGCGCTCTCGGATGCCGGCTGGCAGCACCCTTCACATGGCAGTGGCGCATCTTCCGCGGCGGAGCTTCCCTACGATCAGCGGCGCGTCGGTTGCGTGCTTGGCACGGGAATCGGCGGGATATCGACCCTTGTTGAGGGCCAGGACACGCTCCGCGAACGTGGGCCTGAGCGCGTCTCACCCCTGTCGGTGCCTCTCATGATGAGCAACGCGGGAGCAGCTGCCCTCTCCCTGCGCCACCGTCTCAGGGGGCCGACGTTCGCGGTCAGCACCGCCTGCGCCTCTGGCGCCCACGCGATCGGCTGTGCGATGCGGATGATTCAGCTGGGCGAAGCGGACGCCGTGATCGCGGGCGGCTCAGAGGCTGGGCTCACCCCGCTCGCTCGCGCGGCGTTCGGCGCGCTCGATGCGCTGTCGAAGAGCGGGATCTCGCGCCCGTTCGACGCGCGCAGGGACGGATTCGTGATGGGTGAGGGGGCTGCAGTGCTCGTGCTCGAGCGCCGCTCGAGCGCGCAGGCGCGCGGCGCACGGATCATCGGGGTGCTGCTTGGCTATGGGGCGAGCTCGGACGCTCACCACCTCACCGCGCCGAGGGATGACGGCGTCGGCCAGGCGGAAGCGATGCGCGCCGCGATGGTCGACGCAGGCGTTCAGCCTGAGCAGGTCGACTACGTCAACGCCCATGGCACCTCTACGCCGTTGAACGACCGTTCCGAGACGCTCGCGATCAAGGCTGCGCTTGGCCCGCACGCGGCTGAGGTCCCGGTCTCCTCGACGAAGTCGGCGATCGGCCATCTGCTCGGCGCCGCCGGCGCCGTCGAGGCGGTCGCGACGCTGCTCGCCCTTCGCGACGGGGTCGCGCCGCCAACGCTTGGCTTCGAAGAGGCAGAGCAGGGCCTCGACCTCGACTATGTGCCAGGCAGCGCGAGGCCTCTCCGTGCGAACGGGCGGCCTCTGATCGCGCTCTCGAACTCCTTCGGCTTCGGCGGCCACAACGCGGTGCTGTGTCTGGCGGCGCCGGCAGAGAAGGAGGGCTCGCAACAGGAGATGGACGTACCGCAACAACGGAAGGAGGCTTCCCAGTGAGCGTTGCCGTAAAGGAGTCGGCGCGGCAGTCAGCCGATCTGAGGCGGCTGCAGCCGGAGGAGCGGCTTGACGCGCTGCTCGACGACGGATCGCTGCAGCCGTTGCGGGAAGGCGTGCGCTCACGCCGGCTTGGCGAGCGCGCGAAGGCCGGCGATGGCGTGCTGACGGCGCACGGCCGAATCGACGGCCGTCCAGTCTGCTGCTACGCCCAGGACGCGAGCTTCGCGGGCGGCTCCCTCGGCGAGGCCCATGCCGCCTCGATCGTGCAGCTGCTCGCGCTCGCGCGCCGGGCGAGGGTTCCCGTCATAGGCTTCATCGAGTCCGCGGGGGCGAGGATGCAGGAGGGGCTCGCAGCTCTCTCCGGCTATGGTGCGATCTTCCGCGAACACGTCGCGCTCTCTGGGGAGGTGCCCCAGATATCGATCCTCTGCGGCCCGTCCGCCGGCGGCGCCTGCTACGGGCCTGCGCTCACCGACTTCGTCATCATGGGTGCAGAGGCGGCGATGTTCCTCACAGGACCCTCCGTAGTCGCGGAGGTGACCGGCGAGCAGATCGACATGCAGATGCTTGGCGGACCCCGTGTGCATGAGCGAAACGGCGTCTGCCACCTCACCGCCCTCGATGACCTTCACGCCGCGCAGCTCGCCCGGCAGCTACTGCGCCACCTGCCCCAGCATCGGGGCGCCTCTCCACCTCAGCAGGCTCCGGTCCCGGCGCGTCGCAGCGACCCCGCGGCGACTGTGCCGGAGCAGGCGCGGAAGGTCTACGACGTGCGCGACGTGATCGAAGCGATCGTCGACGACGGCAGCATGCTCGAGCTCTCACCGCGGTGGGCCCGTAATGTCGTCTGCGGCTTCGCCCGAATAGAGGGGCGGTCTGTCGGCGTCGTCGCCAACCAGCCAAGGCACCTCGGTGGCGTGCTCGACGTCGCCTCCGCCCAGAAGGCCGCCCGCTTCGTGCGGACCTGCAGTGCATTTGGGCTGCCCCTCGCGGTGCTCGTCGACACGCCAGGGTTCCTCCCAGGCTCTGGCCAGGAGCGTGAGGGCGTCATCAGGCACGGCGCGAAGCTCGTCCACGCCTTCGCGGAGGCGAGCGTGCCACGCGTCACGGTCGTGCTGCGGAAGGCCTTTGGTGGTGCGTTCATCGCGATGAACTCGAAGGCTCTCGGCGCTGATCAGGTCTTTGCGTGGCCAGGCGCGGAACTCGGCGTGATGGGCGCGGGGCAGGCGGTTGGGATCCTGAACCGGAGGGAGATCGCCGCCTCGCGAGAGCCTGCGCTCGCGCGCGACCGTCTGGCCGACCTCTACGCCGCTGAGCACCTGACGGTGGTGCAGGCCGAAGCGGAAGGCTTCGTCGACGCCGTGATAGCCCCAGAGAGCACCAGGGAGCGCCTTGCGAGCGCCTTCGAGCTGCTCGCAGACGCTTCACCACGACCGCCGATCCGCAACATCCCGCTGTGATCGAGCACTCGAGAAGCTCTCAGCGCGAGCAGTCAGCAGGCCTGCAGCGCGGCGAGGGACGAGGCGCGCAGCTCGGCTCGGCAGGCTCAGTCGGCTCAGCAGGGCCAGTGGGCTCGGCAGGCTCAGCAGGGTCAGCGGGCTCGGCAGGCTCAGTCGGCTCGGCAGGGTCAGCGGGCTCAGTGGGATCGGCAGATTCAGTGGCCTCAGGCGGCGCTCGCCTGCCCCCTCGCGCTCAGGCGCTGCGGCGAGATCCGCAGGAGGCTCCGCCTCGTGAGGGGGAGGGCGACTGGGCAGGGTACTGGTCATCTGCGCTGCCAGAGCAGCATGGGACGTTCACGCCGGTGCCGCTTTGATGCTCTCAGGCGCGAAGATCCTCATCACCGGCGTGCTGAACAGGCACTCGATCGCCTTTGCGACAGCGAAGCGCGCCCAGGAGCTCGGGGCTGAGGTGATCCTCACCGGCTTCGGGCGCACGATGAGGATGACTGAGCGGGCGGCGGCGCAGCTGCCCTCGACGCCGGTCGTGCTGCATCTGAACGTCGACAGCGACGAGGACATCGCCTCCCTGCAGAGCTCGATCTCGGCGAGGTGGGGCGAGCTCGACGGCGTGCTCCACGCCATCGCCCACGCTCCAGCGGATGCTCTCGGCGGCAGGTTCCTCACCGCGCCGCGCCAGAGCGCGATTGCCGCCTTTCAGACGAGCGCCTACTCGCTGAAGGGCCTCGTCGCCGGGCTGCTGCCGCTGCTGCGGGCGGCGGAGAACGGCGCCTCGATCGTCGGGCTCGACTTCGACGCATCCGTCGCCTGGCCAGCCTACGACTGGATGGGCGTGGCGAAGGCGGGCTTGGAGGCGGTCTGTCGCTACCTCGCAAGGGATCTCGGCCCCGATCGGATCCGCGTCAATCTCGTGTCTGCCGGCCCGATAGAGACGCTTGCCGCAGGCGGCATCGAGGGCTTCGACGATCTCGCTGCCGCCTGGTCTGAGTCTTCGCCGCTGCGATGGGATCCGCGCGACCCGACACCGATCGCGAATGCCGCCTGCTTTCTGCTCTCCCCGCTCGCGGCGGCGACGACAGGCGAGATTCTCCACGTCGACGGCGGCTTCCACGCGATTGGCGCCCGACGGAGCCTGCGCATGTGCGGGCCTGAGGGGGGCGGACGATGAGCGGGGCGGTGCTCTTGACTGGAGCCACTGGGTTCCTCGGCATGGACATGCTCTCCAGCCTGCTCGAGCACGGCCGGCAGGTGATCGTGCTGATGCGTGCGGCGGACGAGGGTGAGGCGAAGCTGCGGCTCGACGGGGTGATCTCGCGCCTGTACGAGCACCGGTCCCTCCGTGACGGGGAGGTCCGCGTGATCTGCGGTGACATCGAGGCGCCTCACCTTCGGCTCTCTGAAGCAGACGAGCGGATGCTGATCTCCGAGGTCGATTCGATCGTCCACTGCGCCGGATCGATCTCCTTTGGCGCCGACCTCGCCAGCTCGAGGGCGATCAACGTGGAGGGGGTGCGGAGGGTGATCGACCTCTCCCGGAAGATCGCCTCAGGCGGAGCTCTGCGCAGGCTGCTCCACGTCTCGACGGCGTACGTGTGCGGCCGGCAGGAGGGGGTCTTCTGCGAGCAGGACCTGGACCTTCGACAGGAGTTTCGCAACGCCTACGAGCAGTCGAAGTATGAGGCTGAGCTCCTGCTGTCAGCCGCCTCGGACCTGCCGGTCGTCGTCGCACGGCCAAGCATCGTCGTCGGCAACAGCGAGTCTGGATGGACCTCTGCATTCAACGTCATCTACGGCCCGATGAGAGCGTTCGCGCGGGGGATGCTCGAGGAGGTGCCGGCAAACCCAGGCTCGATCGTCGACTTCGTGCCGATCGACTACGTGACCGCTGCGCTGATGCATCTGCTCGACGATGAAGCTGCGAGCGGCAACTACCATCTCGTCGCCGGCGACCTCGCCTTCAGCGCAGGCGAGCTTGCTTCTGCACAGGCGGAGCTGCTTGGGCGCCCGCCGATGCGTCTGCTGCCGCAGGAGGAGTGCAGGGCGCTGCCAGAGGGGATCGCGACCTACGCCCCCTATCTCGACATCCGCTGCGAGTTCGACGATGCGAGGGCGCGCGCGGCCCTCGAGCCCGCCGGCATCACTGCGCCTGCGCCAGGCGACTACCTGCACAGGCTCGTCGAGTTCGCGCTGCGGACGCGCTTCGGCAAGCAGAGGATCTCGAGGGAGGCGGCGTTTTCGGCGGCGCTTGCCGCACGCTGCGCATCAGGACGCTAGGTGCCGGTGCCGGGTTACTGGCCGCTAGGTGCCGGTGCCGGGGTACTGGCCGAGGGTGACTTTCAGGCTTCGATGGGCGCCGGCGGGCGTTATGACCTGCACGGTCACTTCCTCGCCGGGCTTCATCGTCGCGAGCGCTTCCGCGACTTCTTGGGGGCTGCTGATCTTCGTCGAGCCGATTGACACGATGACATCGCCCTTTTCCATCGATGCCTTCTGAGCTGGGGTGCCGGCGAGCACGCCGGCGATGATCGCTTCATTGGAGATCCCGCTTGCGATTTCGATGCCGAGGTAGGCGCGGTGGGATTCGACGACGTGCCCATGCTTCACGATCTGGCTGGCGATTTCAAGCGCAAGGGAGCTTGGGATCGCAAAGCCGATGCCAACGGCGGCGCCCCCGATCTGTGGGTCGGTCGCGGCGAGCGTGGGGATGCCGACGACTTCGCCTTCGAGGTCGACGAGCGCCCCGCCAGAGTTGCCGGGGTTGATCGGGGCGCTGGTCTGGATGACGTTTGGCAGCACGACGCCGTTCGGCTCGTCGACCGTGCGCCCAAGCGCGCTGATGATCCCGCTCGTGACGGAGCTGCGCAGGCCGAGCGGGTTGCCGATCGCGAGTACGATGTCGCCAACCTCGAGGCTCGAGGATCTCGCGAACTGGGCGGGCCGCAGCGAAGCCCCTTCCGCATGGACCACCGCGAGGTCGTCAGGCGTGAAGCTGCCGACGAGCTTTGCGCTGTAGACCTTCCCCTTGGAGTCGGTGACCTCGTAAGGGCCGCCGCCGGCGATGACGTGCGCATTCGTGACGATGTCGCCTCTGTCGTCGAGCGCGATGCCAGAGCCCAGTCCCTGGGGGTTCGAGATCTGAACGACGCTCGGCTCAACCCTCGCGATGACGCGAAGGTACTGTTCCTGCAGCGACTCTGGAGAGCCTGCGCTCGCGTGGTCGGCAGTGCTCGACGTCGCCCTCGCCCTGCTCGCACTTCTCGTGGTTCGAGAGGATGAGGAGACACGTTCGGAGCGTCCGCACCCTGTGATGAGCACGCTGAGAGCTGCGATGAGGCAGGGTGAGAGCGCACTGAGCAGGGCTCTGATCCGAAGATCCCTGTCGCGACGCTCGCTGGCACTCATGTCGAGATGATCATGCCCCATGAGGCGGTTCTCCAATCGAGTGCCGGGGGCGAGGAGGTGGTTCTCCAATCGAGTGCCGGGGGCGAGGAGGCGGTTCTCCAATCGATTGCCGGGGGCGAGGAGGCGGCGAGCCGGCGGGCGGGGTCCTCGGGGATGGCGAAGCTGCGGGCGGCGGGCGAAGTGTGAGATGCTTCAGGTGATGGCATCAGCAAACAGCGATGAGGTCGGGCGGGGGAGGCTGTTCGGCTCCGAGACGCCGCTGAGGGCGCTTGACGGCGGTGAGATCGATCTCGCGGCGCTGCGCGCGCGCACGGTGCTCGTCGTGAACGTAGCATCCAAGTGCGGACTCACCCCCCAGTACGCTGGTCTCGAGCGGCTGCACCGCGACTACGCGGAGCGGGGCTTCACCGTGCTTGGTGTGCCCTGCAACCAGTTCGCCGGCCAGGAGCCTGGGAGCGCTGAGCAGATAAGGGAGTTCTGCTCGAGCACCTATCGGGTGAGCTTCCCCTTGACCGAGAAGCTGCAGGTGAACGGCAGCCAACGCCATCCGATGTACAGGAAGCTGTGTCTGCTCGCCGATGAGGATGGCGAGGCTGGAGAGGTCGCGTGGAACTTCGAGAAGTTTCTGCTCGCGCCCGGCGGCGTGCCTGTCCGCCGCTTTCGCCCGACTGTCGACCCAGAGTCCAAGGAGGTGCGTGAGGCGATCGAGGCGCTCCTCGACGGCTGGCGGCCGCCCGAGTGGAAATCTGCGCCTGCCGCGGAAGTGCGCGTCGGCGATCGCGTCCGCACGGAATCTGGGATCGAGCTGGCCGTCACCCGCATAGAGCGGGACTTCTTCGGGGATGCTGCGCTGCTCGCTCTGATCGAGGACTCGAGCACGAGGTGGCTGAAGGTGCCAAGCGCGGTCGACGCGACGGTGGAGATCCTGCGCGCTTGAGTGGTGAAGGCAGCAGCAGCACCGTGCGCTGTGAGCAGGACGGCGCAGTTGCGCGCCTCACGCTCGCGCGCCCTGAGCGGCTGAATGCGCTGAGCATTGCCCTGACGAGTGATCTGATCGCGGCGCTTGTGCGGCTCGAGGAAGATGAGCGGGTACGCAGCGTCGTTCTGACGGGAGAAGGCCGTGGCTTCTGCTCAGGCGCCGATCTCGCGGACGCTGCGGAGAGGGTGAGCGGTGGGGGAGCGGCGGAGAGGCTTGCCTACATGCGCACCCATGAGCGCTTGGTGACGGCGATGAGGGAGAGCAGGCTTCCGATCGTCGCAGCGCTCTCAGGGCCCGTGTACGGCGCGGGCTGGAGCGTCGCTCTCGCGTGCGACCTCATCGTCGCGAGCGCCGACGCGCGCTTCTGTCAGGTGTTCGTGAAGCGCGGGCTCGTGCCAGATCTCGGGAGCGCCTGGCTTCTGCCGCGTGCCGTTGGCGCGCTGCGCGCGAGGGAGCTGATGCTTCTCGGCGAGGAGATCACGGCGGAGGAGGCGTTTTCGCTCGGCCTCGTCAACCGCCTGCTCGAGACGCCTCAGCAGGCTTTGGAGGTCGCAGGCGAGCTGGCGAGCCGCCTCTCAGATGCACCAGTTGCGACGATGGCGATGGCGAAGAGCCTGATGAACGGCAGCGAGCATGGCCCGCTGTCGGACTCGATCCGCGCCGAGCAGCTGATGCAGGCGATCGCGCTCGGCACCGAGGAGTCTCTGACGGCGCTGCGCGCGTTCCTCGACCGTCGCAGGTCCTGACGCTGTGGCGCAGGGTCGGAACGAGGGTAGGCTGCGTGCCTTCAGGTTGCCCGCGAGCTGCGCATCGGCGGCTGCGCGGAGCAGGTCCAGCTCGAGACCATCAGCAGGCGGATCGGACCGTGAGCAGAACAGCGGATGGAGGATCTGATGAACAGCGCAGCAGCGGCGCAGGCCGGCACGTTCGAGCTCGGCGGCACGACGACCGTCAATCGCCTCGGCTTTGGGGCGATGCAGCTGACGGGCCCTGGCGTGTGGGGGCCTCCAAGGGACCATGGCGAAGCCGTGCGCGTGCTGCGCCGGGCCGTTGAGCTCGGCGTCAACTTCATCGACACCGCTGACGCATATGGGCCGTTCGTCGCGGAGCAGCTGATCGCGGAGGCACTGCACCCCTACGAAGATGGTCTCGTGATCGCGACGAAGGCCGGGCTCACTCGGCAGGGGCCAGGTCGGTGGCTGCCCGTCGGCCGTCCTGAGTACCTGCGCCAGCAGGTGGAGCTGAGCCTCAGGCATCTCCGCCTCGACTGCATCCCGCTGATGCAGCTGCACCGGATCGATCCGAAGGTGCCGCTTGGCGAGCAGGTCGGAGAGCTCGCTGCGCTCCAGCGGGAGGGCAAGATCGAGCACATCGGTCTCTCCGAGGTGACGGTGAAGCAGCTGGAGGAGGCTTCGCGGACCGCAAGGATCGTCTCTGTACAGAACCTGTACAACCTCGCAGACAGGCACGCTGATGACCTGCTTCAGTATTCAGAGCGCAACGGAATTGCCTTCATCCCCTGGTTCCCGCTTGCGACTGGGAAGCTCGCGCGTCCTGGTGGCCCACTCCAGCGCCTCGCGGCGGAGCTGCACGCGACCCCTGCCCAGCTCGCGCTTGCGTGGCTGCTGAAGCGCTCGCCGGCGATGCTGCCGATCCCTGGCACCTCGAGCGTCGCCCACCTCGAAGAGAATCTCGCTGCCGCAGGCGTTCAGCTCAGTCGCGCGGATGCCGAGATGCTGAGCGCAGCTGGGCAGAGGGGCTGAGTGAAGCTGAGCAGAGCGGCTGAGTGAAGCTGAGCGGAGAGCGTTCGCGCTGTCTCAGTGATCCTCAGTAGAGGGCGGCGGCGAGCTTTCGGCGCGTCGTTCGTGCAAGCGGATGCTCGGCACCAAGTGCGTCGAGCTCACCGATGATCAGCCGCCTGATGTCCTCGCGCTGCTGACCATCCTCTGAGAGTGCGGCGAGCAGGAGGTCCAGTGCCTGCTCGAGGTCCCCGGAGTCGAGCTTCGCGAGCGCATCGGCGACCGATCCGCTCTCTTCGAGGGAGAGACGCGCCTCGAGTGCGTCTGCCTGGAAGCTGCCATGTACAGGCTCGAGCACGGTGCGTGCCTGCTCTCGATCCCCTCGCGCGAGCAGCATCTGCGCGAGCTTCACTGCCGCGTCCGCCCGCCCTGGCTGGAGCTCGAGCGCCTTCCGGAGCGACTCCTCATCCCCCTCCGCGGCGAGGAGGTCGGCCTCTGATGGCAGCAGCGAATCGAAGAAGCTGTCCACCTCAGCTTGGGGACGGGCGCCGACGATCTGGGCGACGACCCTTCCCGCGGAGAACGCGCGGACGTCGGGTATGCCTCTCACCCCGAACGCTTGCGCAAGCATTGGGTTCGCATCCGTTTCGACCTTCGCGAGGACGACCTTGCCCTCGCGCGCGGCGGCGGCGCGCTCCAGCAGGGGCGAGAGCTGCCGGCAGGGCCCGCACCACTGCGCCCAGAAGTCGACGACGACGGGCGTCGAGTGCGATCTGTCGATCACCTCAGCCTCGAAGGTGGCTTCGCTCACATCAATGACGGTCATGGTCCTCGTCCTTTGCTGCGTTCGCTGCGTTCGCGTACCCGAGACGGATGAGCGCGAACGCGGCGTAGTTGATCGTGTCGTAGAGCTGGCTGGAGATCGCCTCTGAGCCAGCTGCCCCCTCGAGCAGACCCTTGATTCGCACACACCTGCTGAGCAGCTCATCTGTGATGCTCTCGATCGCCATCTGACGCCAGGCTTCCCCATAGTCGTGGTTCTTCGCTTCGAGCAGCGACAGGGCCTTCGTCGTGACTTCGAGGAAGCTCGCACGCGCCGCGCCCTGATCGGTCCACTGCGGCTCGAAGACGAGCTCGCCGAGGTGCCCCGGAAGCTCGAGCTCCCCCTCTTTCAGATGGAGCAGCGCGATCACGGCGTAGTTCAGCACCCCGACGTACTCGTCGAGCACCGGCTCTGGGACCGCTGCGTGCCCACCCGACTGCTGAAGCTGCCTGATGCGGCGCGCCTTTATGTAGATCTGGTCGACGAGCGAGATGAGGCGCATGACTCGCCAGGCGGGCCCGTAGCCCTTCAGCTTCGAAGCGAAGACATCTGCGCAGCCGCTCGCGACCCGTTCGTGTTCGACCCTCGTGGACTCGGCGTGACTCTCCTCGCTCGCGAGTGCGGCAGCGGCGCCGCCAGCGCCTGCATGTGGGCCGCTCGCGCTGACTGGTGGGCTGCCAGCGCCTGCAGGTGGGCCGCTCGCGCTGGCTGGTGGGCCGCTGTCCGCGGGCGCGGCAGCACCTCGTCTCGTCTCAGTACTCTCGCAAGCGCTCACAGCGCTGCTCACGATAGCCGAGGACTCTGCCTGCCCGAAAGGGGGCCTCCGCCCCGCCCCGCCTTCGTCGCCGTCGCGATCGCCTCGAGGAGCGTGCGCTCGCTCGCGATGGCGGCTCATCTGCGTTCGTCGTCGAAGTTCGCCTATACCATCGATGGGATGCCTGCCCAGATCGACGTTCTCATCGGTCGGCCAAGCGAGGTGGATGGCGCCCCGCGCCCCACGCTCGCGCGTGGCCTCGCCTGCACTGGCGCGCTCTGCAAGCTGGCGTGCTTGCTCAGGTGCAGGCCTGTCTGCGGGATCTCGCGATGCGTTCCCCTCCTCTGTGCGCTTGTGATCAGCTGCTTCTGCTCAGCGGCAGCCGACGGGCAGGTGATGCCTCAGGCTGCCCCTCGCGCTCTATCTGCGCCAGGGAGTGCGCGTGCGCAGGCGCGCGAGGCCGTCGGGCTTCGGGGGCGAGGGGGCGCGGAGGCCAGAGGCCCCGTCACGCCGTTCGCACGCTCAGGCGACATCGGCTCGTCGGCTGTCGATGCGGGCTACACAGCGAGCGCTGTCAGCATTCCCATCCAGAGCGACATCGTTCTCCCTGACGGCGAGGCGGTCATCTTCATCGGCTGCCACCTGCGCGTTCACTGCTCTGGTCTGCTCACTGTCAGGCTCGACCCTGCAGACAGCGTCGTCGAGCCGGTGTCGAACCTCGCTGGCAGTGGCGTGCACGAACGGACAGCTGCCTGGCTCAGGCGGCGGGAAGCGAGCACGAACATTCTCATCGCGCGCCGGAGGGTGCGTCTGCGTCAGCGCCGCGTCAGCCCCGTCCCGCTTCGCCTTCGGCCGAGGGCGCTCAGCCTGCTTGCATACGCGGCGGGGCCGCTCGCCTTCGATGTGCTGGTGCAGACGCGTGCAGGTGCCCGGTTCGAAGGCTCGATCGTGCTTCGGCTTGCGTCGAGCCGCGGGCGCGCAGCGTCAGCGGCTCTTCGGGCAGTCCGAAGCGGCGGTTGAGACTCTCCCACTGAGACTCTCCCATCGTGCGCTTCAGGCTCACGGGTGAAGGGGCTCCCCCGCGACCCAGAGGACTCGGCTCAGGTCTCGTCTCGGGTCTCTGCTCAGGGGCGCTCACGCAGTCAACCGTCCCCGTGCGTTCACGCCCCGCTCGCGCGCTGTAGTCTGCCCGCGTCAGCCAACGCCCTGCGCCTGCCTGTCGCCATGCAATCCCGCACAGAAGCCTCATGTCGCTGAGCGCGACCGTCGCGCCACGGCGCGCGCTGCTGCTCACAAGCGCCGTCATTCTCGCGATCGTCGCGCTCACGCTTGGCCTCGCCCCTGCGCCCGCCTCCGCCTCTGCGGGCTCCTCACTCGAGATCCTTGGGCTCCAGGGACGGCTCAGCACCGACCTCGGTCTCAACTCCGCCTGGGTCGTCATCGCTGGCCTGTTCGTCATGTTCATGCAGGCTGGGCTTGCGATGCTCGAGGTCGGCTTCGTGCGCGGCAAGAACGCCGGCTCCGTGATAGCGAAGATCATCACGAACTTCGCGATCGCCGCGATCGCCTTCTGGGCGGTTGGGTTTGCGTTCTCCTTTGGACGGGGTGGATCGATCATCGGCGTTCATGGGTTCTTCGTCGAAGGGCAGCGCGCGTTCCCGCTCGCGTTCCCGCTCAACAGCAAGGGCGTCGATCCCGATGCGCTGTGGTTCTTCGAGTTCGTCTTCTGCGCGGTCACGCTTGCGATCGTTTGGGGCACGACGCTCGAGCGCATCAAGTTTGGCGTCTACATCGCGTTCGCGCCGATATTCGCGGGGGTCATCTACCCTGTCGTCGCGCACTGGATCTTCGCCGACGGCTGGCTGCGCTCGAGCCTCCACGTCCAGGACTTCGCTGGGTCGATCGTCGTCGACGTCACGGCTGGTGCGGCGGCGCTCGCGGTGCTCCTCCAGCTCGGGCCGCGTCGCGGCAAGTATGGCCCTGACGGCAAGCCGCGAGCGATCCCTGGGCACAACATGCCGCTGTTCGGCCTCGGCATCATCATCCTCTGGCTCGGATGGTTCGGCTTCAACCCCGGCTCGACTCTCAACGCGCTCGACGGCCGTTTCGCTGAAATCGTGCTCGTCACGCAGCTCGCGGGCTCGGCAGGCGTGCTCTCCGCGATGGCCGTGATGTGGGCTGTCACGAAGACCTTCGACATCGGGATGGCGGGCAACGGCGCGATCGCTGGACTGGTTGCGATCACGGGTCCCGCCGGCTACGTGGCGCCCTGGGCTGCCGTCGTGATCGGGGCGGTGGCAGGGGTGATCGTCGTGCTTGGTGTCGTCCGCATCGACCGTCGGCTCGATGACCCGATCGGTGTGCTCTCTGCGCACCTGCTCGCGGGCATCTGGGGAGCCCTGTCGCTTGGCCTGTTCGCGACCCCCCTGCTCGCCTCCCACAACCTGCCTGGAAGTCATGGGGGTCTCTTCTACACGGGGTCGTTCACGCAGCTCGGATCCCAGGCGGTCGGCGTGATCGTCACCTTCGCGTTCGTGTTCTCAGCCTCTTATGCGGTCTTCTGGCTCATAGACCGTACGATTGGCTTGCGCGTCAGCGCTGAGGAAGAGAACGCGGGGCTCGACATCTCTGAGCACGGGATGTATGGATATCCAGAGCAGTTCATCCCGATCCCAGAGCTCGTAGGCTACGGAGCTGTGCCTGCGAGTCAGAGGATAGGCACTGGACCGCTGTCGGATCCGGACGTGACGGCAGGGCGAGGAAGAGGTGCGCGGTGAAGAAGGTTGAGGCATTCATCAGGCATGAGGCGTTCGAGCCGATCAGGATCGAGCTGCTCGAGCTCGGCTTCCCTTCGCTGTCCGTCACGGAGGCGAGGGGTTCTGGCCGTCAGGCGGGCATCGTCGAGCACTACCGAGGCGCGGAGCTCACGAGCCACCTGAGGCCGAAGATCAAGCTCGAGTGCGTGGTCGCAGACCAGGACGTCGAGACCGTCGTGCAGGTGATCCTCAAGCATGGGAGCACTGGCAACGTTGGGGACGGCAAGATATTCGTGATGCCAGTCGAGCAGGCGTGGCGGGTGCGCACCGGAGAGCGCGGAGAGTCGATCCTCCAGGCTCACCGAGAGCAGTAGGATCCGATGCCGATGCCTGAAGGGAGGCGCTCGAGACGTGCGTATCGGGCCGCGAGCACCGAGAGGAGCAGGACCAGATGCCGATGCCTGAGGGCCCGCATCGTGATCTGATGCTGCGCGCGCTCGAGATCGAGGCGGATGGGCATCGTGCGCTGCTCGCCGGTGATCGTCTCACCGGCGCGCGCCTCATGCTTCAGGCCTCACGCCTCTACAGGGACTCATGGGAGCTCGCGCCGCCTCACAGCTATGGGCGCTTGATCGGCATGTTGAAGGCGGCGATCATCGCGGGAGAGGGCAGGGAGGCTGCGAGCTTCGTGCGTGCTGCGATAGGCGAGCACGCTGACTCCGCACCCGCTCACTATGCGCTTGCGAGCGCTGCGCTTGCGCTCCAGGAGGACTCCGCCGCGCTGGAGGAGGCCGCAGGCATGTCAGGGGGCTCACCTGCGTTCCGCCGCGCTGCTGAGGCGATCTGCGCGCTTGCCGAGCGCGATCGCGCAGGGTACGTTGCGGCGCTCGAGGCGATCCTCGCGGACTTCGCCTCGCGCGAGGAGCATCTGACTGGTGTTCGGATCGCCGACACCGCGCTGATGCTCGAGATGCTCGCGGAGGAACGTGGTATCGCTGCGAGGCTGAGCTCGCCGCTGCTGCCTGCCGCTTAGGTTTGGAGCGCTTTCGCCTGCCGCTCAGGGGTAGCGCGCTGCCTCCTACCTGTCATCCCCCGTTCTCAGCAGCGCGCGCTGGATCTTGCCGCTTGCCGTCTTTGGCAGCGCCCTGCGGAACTCGACGATCCGCGGGTACTTGTATGGCGCCGTCAGCTCGCGGACGTGCTGCTGGAGGGCGCCTGCGAGCTTCGCGTCGCCCTCGACGCCATCGCGCAAGACCACCACGGCTCTCACGACGGAGCCTCGCTCCTCATCGTCTGCGGCGACGACGGCTGCCTCTGCGACGGCTGGATGGGAGGCGAGCGCGGACTCCACCTCAAAGGGTCCGATCCTGTAGCCGGAGCTGATGATCACGTCGTCGGTGCGGCCCTCGAAGTAGAGGTACCCATCGCCGTCGATTCGCACGCGATCGCCAGTGTGCCAGCGCCTGCCGCGGTGGGGCCTCAGCTGCCCCTCCTCGATGTATCCGAGAAAGAACGTTGGCAGCGTGTCAGGGTCGAGCAGGAGCTCGTCGTTCTCGACGAACACGCTCACGCCGGGCAGTGGCAGGCCCATCGAGCCTCGGCGGGCGGGGCGGCCTGCCGGGTTCGCCGTCACCTGGCCTGTCTCGGTCTGGCCGTATCCGTCTCGTATCTGGAGCCCTGTCCCCTCATGCCAGGCCTCGAGCGCATCTGCGCCAAGCGCCTCGCCAGCTGCGACGAGTCCGCGCAGCGCTCGAAAGGGCCGCAGATTCTCTCGCTTCGCGATCATCCTGTACTCCGTTGGGGCCATGCACAGGACGTTCACCGACTCCTGCTCGAGGAGCGCGAGTCGCTCGGCGGGGTCGAAGCGTGCGTCGTGCAGCATTCCTGCCGCCCCCGCAAGCCAAGGCGCTATGAACACGTTGCGCGCCGACTTCGACCAGCCGCTCGCAGCGGTGCACCACACGAGCTCGGCAGGCAGAGGGGCGAGCCAGTGCTTCGCCTGCAGCGCCTGGCCTGTCAGGTAGCGCTGCCCATGCAGTACGGCCTTCGGCTCGCCGGCGGTGCCGCTCGTGAAGGTGATCAGGCACGGGTCCTCTGGCCGCAGATCGGCGGGTCTCGGCGTCGCGGTGGCGTACAGCGACTCGTCTGGAATCAGGATGACGACGATCGAGTCGTCTCGGTGGAGCGCCTGCCGAAGCACTCCGGCATTTCGCTCGTCGGCCAGCACGAGAGCCGGGTTCACCGCTTCGATGCGAAGCCTCAGATCTCCTGGGCGCAGCTGCTCGTTGCATGGCAGAGCGACCGCGCCGATGCGGAAGCAGGCGACCATCGCGAACACCCAGTCGGATCGGTTGCCGATCAGCGTCATCACGACGTCTCCCTTGCGCACGCCGTGGCTTTCGAGCGTGCCTGCAAGAGCGCCGCTGCGCTGCGCGACCTCTCCGAATGTCCACTGCCGCCGCTCGCCCTCCCTGCTTATCTCGAGCAGGGCACGAGCGCTGCTGTCGGCTGCCTCCACCACATCGACTGCGAAGTTCACGACTGGCACCTGCCCTCTCGTAGCCGTTGACGCTGAGTCCAGAAGATAGTGTGATCGCGATGCGCCCTCAGATCGTGCTCACGCCCTGACTCGCAGCACGAGCTTGCCCAGCGCTTCGCGGCGCTCGAGGATGGCGAGCGCTGTTGAGGCCTGCTCCAGCGGGAACTCGCCCCCGATCAGCGGCTTCACATCTCCCGCGTCGATCAGCTCATCGAGCGCCGTCGCTGTCTGTCTTGCGAGCGCCTGCCTGCGCGCGATGTAGGCGCCCCAGCCCACGCCCACCACCTCGATGTTGTTCAGCAGCAGCCTGTTCACCTTCACCTCCGGGATCGATCCTGCCGTGAAGCCCACCACGAGCGCACGGCCATCCTCCCTCAGGCAGCGGAGGTTGTCGGTGAAGCGGTCTCCGCCGACTGGGTCGAACACGACGTCGAGGCCTCCCTGCGCGAGGCGCTGGACATCCTGCCTCCAGGCATCGCTCAGCAGCACGACGTCATGCGCGCCGGCTCGCTGCGCCACCTCCATCTTCGCCTCGCTCGAGACGAGCGCGATCGTGTGCGCGCCGAGGGCCCTGCCGACCTGCAGGGCGGCGGTGCCGAGACCGCCTGCGGCGCCCTGGACGAGCAGCCGCTCGCCTGCTTTCAGGCGGCCCCTGTGCGCAAGCGCGAAGTGGGCTGTGTGGTAGTTCAGCATCAGCGCGGCGCCCTCCGTGAAGCTCAGGCGCTCGTGCAGCGGGAAGGTCAGGGCTGCGGGCGCAAGCGCAAGCTCCGCCCAGCCGCCGAGCTTGCAGAAGGCGACGGCGCGATCCCCCGCCCTCACGAACGCGCTCTCGGGCGCGCTCACCACGATCCCTGACACCTCGCAGCCAGGGACGAACGGCAGCTGCGGGCGCAGCTGGTAGAGGCCTCGAGTCTGCAGCAGCTCCGGAAAGGAGGCACCTGTCGCTGCGACCTCGATCAGGACCGCCTCCTCGCTCTCTGAGCCGTCGGTTGCCCTCAGGACCGTTGGCGGCTCGATCTCGACGGCTCGCAGCGCGCTCTCGGGCCCGGTCTCCTGCATGATCTCGATCGCTCTCATCCTCGCTCCTTCGCGTCGCCTCGCATTGCACCTCCTGGGATACTTTCGCTGATGGGCTCTCCAGGCTCCGCAACCAGCCCGCCAGGCTCCTCAACCCGACCTTCAGGCTCCCCAACCAGCCCTCCAGAGTCTGCGCCTCAGAGCGCCCTGCGCCGGTTGCTGCCTGTTCCCGCCATCGCTGTCGGCGTGCTCGCGCTCGGAGGCGGGCTCGTTGCGGTCTCCTACGCCGGCCCGACGGCGCCGCATCTCGCCGAGATGCTGCCGCCTGTCATCGCGCTCATCGCGTACGTCCTCCTCTATTCGAAGCGCGCCGTGACGCTCGCCACCCAGCGCAGGCCCGTCGAGCGCTGGCGGATCGGCTGCTTCGTAGGCGGAGTCGTGCTCATGAGCGTCGTGCAGGTTGGGCCGTTCGACGCGCTTGCGGATGAACTGCTCGTCTATCACATGACACAGCACATCATCATCGGCGAAGTCGCCTCGTTCTTCGTCGTCGTCGGCCTCACCGGGCCGCTGCTTCAGCCCCTGCTCAGCATGCGCATCTCGCGGATCCTGCGCCCTGCGATCAACCCTGCGGTTGCGCTCGTGCTCTGGGCCGCGGACCTCTATCTCTGGCACACGCCGTTCTTCTATCAGCTCGCGATCAGGCACGACCTCATCCACGCGCTCGAGCATGCCTGCTTCTTCTGGTTTGGGCTCTGCTTCTGGCTCGGGCTCATCGGCCCGTTGCCGAAGCCGCGCTGGTTCGGCAACTGGGCGCGCCTCTGGTACGTCATCGGGGCGCGGCTCGCTGGATCGGGGATCGCGAACGCGCTCATCTGGATACCCGTCGTCTTCTATCCCTACTATCGCGCCGCTGACCTGCGAAATGGGCTCACTCCGCTCGAAGATCAAAAGCTCGCCGGTGGCGTCATGATGCTCGAGCAGATCCTCCTTGGGGTTGCACTGCTCACCTGGTTGATGCTTCGGGCGTTCCGCCAGGACGACGAGCGCCAGGCCCTTCTCGACCTCGCTGAGGATCATGGGCTCGAGATCACGGATGCGCGCGCCGCGCGCGCGGTTGCCAGCGGCGAGGTCGCTACGACTCGTCTGCGGCGCCTCATCGAGTCGGCGCCGGTCGAGAGCTCAGCCGACTGACCCGCTCTCCCTGTGCGCCGCCGCCCACTCCTCAGATAGCATGGCGCCTGCTTGCGGCAGTCACGCCCCTTCGCACTGTCCTCGCCTCCCAACATGAGCCCTGAGCAGGGCCTCACCTCCCATCTTCGTCCAGTCTCTCAGGGCAGATCTCCGATCTTGTCAACGCGCATCCACATCTCAGAGCTCACAGAGCACATCGCCCAGAGTGTCACCGTCTGCGGCTGGGTGCACGCAGTTCGCGACCAGAAGCGGATGCAGTTCCTCATCCTCAGGGATGCGACGGGCCTGCTCCAGGTCGTGCTCGAGAAGAGCGACCCGCCAAGCGAGCTCAACCTCGCCCTCTCGGCGCTCACCGTCGAGTCGGCGGTCACAGTCAAAGGGCTCCTCGTCGCCGATCAGCGTGTCAAGCTTCGCGGGATCGAGCTGCGGCTGCAGGAGCTTCGCGTCGAGTCGGCTGCCGAGCCGGAGCTGCCGGTCAGCCTGGACTCTTCGCTCGAGAAGCGGATCGACTGGCGCTACCTCGATCTCAGAAGGCCAGATCGCAGGCTCATCTTCGAAGTGCAGAGCACGGTTGAGCACGCGATGCGAGAGCACTGGCGCAGGGAGGGCTTCATAGAGCTGCACACGCCGAAGCTCATGGGCTCGGCGAGCGAGTCGGGTGCGGAGCTGTTCGAGGTTCGGTACTTCGACAGGACCGCCTATCTCGCCCAGTCCCCCCAGTTCTACAAGCAGATGGCGATGGCCGCCGGCTTCGAGAAGGTCTTCGAGATTGGGCCCGTATTCCGGGCCAATCCATCCTTCACCTCTCGCCATGACACCGAGTTCACGAGCGTTGACGTCGAGATCTCCTGGATCGACTCACACCAGGACGTCATGGAGTTCGAGGAGCGCTGGCTGAGGGACGTCCTGCAGGCCGTCTTCGATGCGCACTCCCAGGAGATAGAGCGCAGCTTCGGCGTTCAGGTGATCGTGCCGGCCCTTCCCTTCCCCAGGCTCACCCTCGCGCAGGCGAAGGATCTGCTGCGTCAGCATCACCATCAGCCACCAGGCGCTGATGACGACCTCGATCCTCCGAGCGAGCGTGCGCTCTCTCAGCTCGTCGAGCGCGAGCAGGGCCACGAGTTCGTCTTCCTCACCGACTACCCAACGTCGGTCAGGCCCTTCTACCACATGCGCCACCCGCACCAGCAGGAGCTCACGAGGAGCTTCGATCTGCTCTGGCGCGGCGTTGAGCTCACGACTGGCGCTCAGCGTGAGCACCGACTCGACGTGCTGCGCGCCCAGGCTCTTCAGAAGGGGGTCGACGTTGGGCCGATCTCCTACTATCTCGACTTCTTTCGCTACGGTGCGCCGCCTCATGGAGGCTTCGGGTTCGGCCTCACCAGGCTGCTCATGAAGCTGCTCGGCCAGGAGAACGTCCGCGAGGTCACCTTCCTTTACCGCGGCCCGAACAGGCTGCATCCGTAGCTGCTTCAGGCCGCAAATAGCGAGGCGTTTGCACAGTCTGCCCAGCAGGCTGCCGCCGCAGCTCTATCTTGTCCGCAGATGGCCAAGGACACGGAGAAGCTCATCAGGCAGCTGTCGCTCATCTCCTACCTCATGGCGGAGCGCAGGCCGGTCACCGCGCATGAGATCAGGCGCGACGTCGAGGGGTACAGCGGCATGAATGAGGACGCGTTCGCCAGGCGCTTCTATGCCGACAGGTCGGAGCTCGAGTCGCTCAACATCCACCTCACCGTTGAGCGCCCTGCTGATGGGGGCGCTGAGCAGGAGAACTACTCGCTGCGCTCTCAGAACTTCCATCTTCAGCCCATCGAGTTCACTGACCAGGAGCTCGCTGCGCTGCAGACCGCGCTCCATCTGCTCGACGGCGAGTTCGCCTACGCCGAGCCGCTCCGCCTCGCCTTGCAGCAGATCACCTGGGGCAGGCCATCTCCGCTCCGTGCGCCGGAGCAGCTGTCTGTCGCGCTTGGGATCACCGCCTCTGCGGGGGGGCACGAGCTCTCCCACAGGCTCGCCAAGATCGAGACGGCGATCTTCAGGAAGAAGAGGATCAGCTTCGACTACTACACGATGGGGCGCGATGAAGTCAGCCACCGCGAAGTCGACCCATATCACCTCCTCTTCCAAGGGGGGGAGTTCTACCTGCTTGGGTTCTCTCACGAGAGGGGCGCCATCAGGGTCTTCAAGCTCTCCAGGATCCAGGGCAAGGTCTCCTACTCGACCAAGTCTGAGCACGACTTCAAGCGCCCTTCTGACTTCGACCCGCGTCAGTACGCCAGCAGGGCTGAGTGGCAGCTTGGCGAGCACAAAGGGGTGGCGGAGATCCTCATCTCCTCCAGGATCGCCTGGCAGATACAGCGGCACTTCGGGCGATATGGCGACATACGCCCTGCGAGCCCAACGGAGGGCGGGCCTGAAGACATCGTCTTTCTCACCCCCTACGCGTCTGAGAGGAGCATCATCGCGTGGGTGCTTGGCCTCGGAGAGCAGGCCAGGGTGCTCTCCCCGCGCTCGCTTGCTCGACAGCTTCAAGACAGGCTTCTCTCCCTCCGCGAAGCCCATGCTTCGATGCCCACGCTCGCTTGCCGCGCGCAGGGGCCGCCGTCCCCGCCGAAGGCCCGCAGACGCGGGGGCGCCCGCGTTTCGGGCGAGAGGGAGGGGCGCCCTGACGCGGTCATCAGGCCTGAGCGATTTGCGAGGCTCGTCACGCTCGCGACCATCCTCATCGACTCTGGCAGGAAGGGCAGGAGGCTGCCGATCGACGAGGTCTGCCAGGCGCTCCAGCTCACCGTCGAGGAGCTCAAGGAGGACATCGCAGTGCTCAACGTCGTCAACTTTGGCGGCGGCTCCTACGTCCTCTATGCAGAGATCGACGAGGATGCGCGGGAGATAGAGGTCGACCCTGAGCCGTACAGCGACAACTTCGAGCGGCCGGCGAGGCTTCTGCCCGTCGAGGCCAAGGCGCTCATAGCCGCCATCGATCTCATCGGCGAGCACATACCTCAGGGCTCGCTCACCTCCGCACGCAAGCGCATCGTTCAAGCCCTTGGCGAGGATCCGATGGAGCAGGGACTGCAGGTTGCGCAGCCACCCAGCGACGATTCTCAGATCGCGCCTCAGATCTCTGAAGCCATCCTTCACAAGCGCCTCATCCAGCTCGAGTACTACAAGCAGAGCGAGGATCAGATCACGCTCAGGACGGTTGAGCCATATGCGCTCGTCAACGGCAGGGAGGGCTGGTATGTCGCCTCGTTCGACCCTGGCAAGGGCGCTATGCGCCACTTCAGGCTCGACAGGGTCAAGCGCGTTCAGGTCACGGATCAGAGCTTCCAGCCGCGGCGGGAGGTCCACCCCGCCGCGGAGGTGGACGGGTGGATGCGCACTGGTGAGGTTCCCGCCTCTGCCAGCGCGCGCGTGTGGATCTCGCCGGAGCGTGCGCGATGGGCGAGGGAGTCGCGGCGGGTGGCAGAAGAGCTGAGCGATGGCTCGCTCGTCGTTGAGCTCAGCTTTGCGGGGATCGACTGGCTCGTGAAAGAGATACTCAAGGAAGCGGGGGACGCCGTCGTGCTCGAGCCCCAGCGTGCGCGCCAGGCAGTCCTTCGCGCCACTCAACGACTCCTTCCCACAGCCGATGCCCCGCCCTCGCATCGCTCTGCGCGGCAGGCTGCATGTGCGAAGGGGTAGAGCCCGCGGCTTGCGCCGTCTGCCCCCTGCCTGTGCCGCTAGGCTAGGCTGCTCGGCTCATGGAGCAGCTCAAGGGGCTCATTCTCTCTGGCGGCAAGGGCACGCGCCTCCGCCCGATCACTCACACCAGCGCCAAGCAGCTCGTGCCTGTCGCCAACAAGCCTGTCCTCTTCTACGGGATAGAGGCGCTCGCCCAGGCGGGGATCGACCAGATCGGGGTCATCATCGCCCCTGAGACGGGGGATGAGATCAGAAGTGCCGCTGGCGATGGCTCAGCTTTTCACGTCCATCTCCACTACATAGTCCAGGAGCAGCCGCTTGGCCTCGCCCACGCCGTGCTCACCGCACAGGAGTTCCTATCGGACAGCCCGTTCGTCATGTACCTTGGCGACAACCTGCTGCAGGGCGGGATCGTCGAGCTCGTCAACTCCTTCAGGGCGCAGCAGCCCCATGCGCTCATCCTGCTCACGCCTGTCTCAGACCCGAGCAGCTATGGGATTGCGGAGATCGACAGCGGCTCTCCCAGCGATGCTCGCGATGTTGGGGGTGGGGCCGACCTGCCGGCCGGCCCTTGCGTGTCTCGCCGTGTCGTCAGGCTCGTCGAGAAGCCACAGGACCCGCAGAGCGACCTCGCGCTCGTCGGCGTCTACATGTTCTCCAGTGCCATCCATCACGCTGCCCGCGCGATCCGGCCCTCTCGCAGGGGGGAGCTCGAGATCACTGACGCGATCCAGCACATGGTCGACTCCCGCCTCGACGTGCGTGCGCAGATCGTCGAGGGCTGGTGGAAGGACACTGGCCGAGTTCAGGACATGCTCGAAGCGAACCGGCTCGTACTCGACAACCTCAGCGCGCGTGTCGAAGGCCAGCTCGTCGACTCCACCGTCGAAGGGCGGGTCGTCATCGAGGAGCACGCCAGCCTTCATCACGTCACCGTCAGGGGGCCTGCGATCATCGGTGCTCACGCTGTGCTCCGCGACTGCTACATAGGCCCATACACCGCGGTTGGCGAGCGCTGCACCGTCGTTCGCGCTGAGGTCGAGCATTCGATCCTGCTTCAAGGGGCGTCTGTGTGCGAGCTCGACGGCCGCATCGAGTCGTCTCTGCTTGGTCGCAACGTCACCGTCGGCAGGGGCGCCCAGCAGCCCAAGGCGTACAGGCTGCTCGTCGGCGACAACTCTCAGATATCCATCCCCTAGATTCAGATGAAGCTGCTGATCACTGGAGCCTCTGGGATGCTCGCGCGTGACGTTCTCAGCGCAGCCTCTGCTGCCCGGCATCTGCCCGTCTGCTTCTCCCACCGTCAGCTCGACATCACTGATGCCAACCTCGTCCAGGAGTGCCTCTCACAGCAGCGGCCAGACGCGATCGTCAACTGTGCAGCCTTCACTGACGTCGACGGGGCGCAGAGCCACCCCGACCGGGCCTTTGCCGTCAACGCCGCCGGCGCTGCCAACCTCGCCTCTGCCGCCGCCAGCCTCTCCATCCCCATGCTCCACGTCTCCACGGACTACGTCTTTGGCGGCGATCCGCGCACTTGCCTCGCTGACTGCCAGCGTCCCTACGTCGAGTCTGACGAGCCTGCCCCTCTCAACGTCTATGGCGAGAGCAAGCTTCGGGGGGAGCGCCTCGTGCTCGCCGCCTCTGACGAGCATCTCGTCGTTCGCACCTCCTGGCTGTTCGGCGCAGGCGGTGTCAGCTTCGTCTCCAGGATGCTCCAGCTCGCCTCTCAGCGCCGCGAGCTCCAGGTCGTCGACGACCAGGTTGGCTGCCCAACCTGGACGGGTCACCTCGCGCCTGCACTCATCGACCTGCTGCAGCGCCGCCTCAGCGGGCTTGTGCATCTCTGCGGGAGCGGCCACGTCTCCTGGCATCGCTTTGCGCAGGAGATCTTCGAGCAGGCCAACTGCCCGTGCCGCCTGCATGCGATCCGCAGCGATGCGCTTCCCCGCCCTGCGAGGCGGCCTGCATTCTCTGCGCTTCAGTCTGAGCGCGCTGATGTCGTTGCACTGCCCGACTGGCGGGAGGGCCTTGCGTGCCACCTCGCCGCCGCAGCTGAGATCATCGAGGCATGAGCGTTCCTCTCGTCTATCGCGTCGAGATGTCGTGCCTCGCCCATGCCCTCGCCGCGGCCACCGTCATCGCGGGCGCGGCTGTGATTGCCTGCCCTGCAGCGCGGAGGGCGCGCCTGCACCCTGCCCTCGCCACCTCCACCCTCATCCTCAGATGAAGATTCTTCTCTGTGGTGGCGCCGGCTTCATCGGCTCGCACTTCGCGACGATCAGGCTGCTTCAGCACAACGACAGCATCGTCGTGCTCGACAAGCTCACCTACGCTGGGAGACGGCAGAACCTCGCTCACCTCGAGGGCCACCCTTCATTTGCGTTCGTGCACGGAGCGATCGAGTCCCCGAAGGACGTGCAGAGGGCGCTGTCGGCTCCTGCGAGAGCAGGGGAGCCCCCATTCGATGCGATCGTCAACTTCGCCGCGGAGACGCATGTCGACCGCTCCATCGCCGCTGCCCACGATTTCATCCAGACCAACCTGCTTGGCACCAACGTGCTTCTCGAAGCTGCCATCCAGCATCGCCTGCGCTATGTCCAGGTCTCCACTGACGAGGTCTATGGATCGATCGAGGAGGGCACCTTCACAGAGCTCAGCCCGCTGGCCCCCTCCTCGCCCTATGCCGCGAGCAAGGCGGGTGCCGATCTGCTCGTGCTCAGCTGCTGTCACACCCACGGGCTTCATGGCAGCATCTGCAGGGGGTCCAACAACTACGGCCCGAGGCAGTACCCGGAGAAGCTCATCCCGCTCATCATCCTCAATGCGCTGCACAACGACCCGCTGCCCGTCTATGGGGATGGCCGGCAGGTGCGCAACTGGATTCACGTCACCGATTTTGCCTCTGCGGTTGGGATCGTGCTCGAAGAGGGGGCCCCTGGAGAGGTCTACAACGCTGGTGGTCCTGACGAGTGCGCCAACATCGATGTCGTCGAGCGCATCGTTGCGCTCACCTCTGCCTCGCCGGACTCCATCGAACACATCGCTGACAGACCTGGTCACGACCGCCGGTACTCGCTCTCCTCGGAGAAGGTCAGGGCACTTGGCTGGCGGCCTCGGGTTCGCTTCAATCAGGGTCTTGCGGACACTGTCGCCTGGTATAGGGACAACGTGTCCTGGTGGGAGCCGATCCGCTCTGGGGAGTACCGCGCCTACTATGAGCGGCAGTACGACAAGCCGCTTCGCTCGGGCCCAGCTCACTCGACTCAGTGACGCTGGCGCCTCGAGCCCACTGCCGCGCTCAGTCTCGCCAGCCGCCCAGCGTGAGCTCGCTCAGCTCAGTGACGCCAGCTTCCAGTGGCCATCTTCCTTCACCAGGGACAGCGTGCTGTCGCGTTCCTTGCCGGACCAGGTGCTCTTCACCTCAGCGCTCGCGCTCTTGCCTGCCTTCGAGATGGAGATCGATTCCACCGTCATCGTGAAGGTGTCGACCTGTCGCAGCTGTGTGGTCATCGCCTTCAGGCAGGTGCTGCCGTCGCGTTCCAAGCGCCTGCTCACAGAGGCGGCGATGTCTTCATCGCAGAGCTTCGCTGGGCTGTTTGCTGTTGCGTTGCTCTCCAGGTTCGAGATCGCCCTCGCCACTTCGCCCTTTTCGCCTGTGTAGCCGCCGCTGCTCGAGCCTGTGGTGCCGCAGGCGCTCACGCCTGAGGCGATCGCCAGGGCGCCGAGCAGGGCTGCTGCGCGCCTCCTGCGCAGCGCGCGGCCTGCCCGCCCCACCTCTGACGCTGCTGACTGCGCACCTCTAGACCGCCTCCTGCGCAGCGCGCGGCCTGCCCGCCCCACGTTCAGGGCTGCTGATCCCGCCGCTGTCGCCCGCCGCAGCCACGGCCGCCTCCCAGCCGCGGTTGCGCTCGCCTCCACGCTTCTCGTCTCGGATCCTCTGCTTCGCTTCATCGCTGTCAGGTTATGCCAGATCGCGCCCTCGGGCGCAGGCGGTTCGTCGCTGCCGTGCGATCTCGGCGGGTCCGCATACGCCGCTCAATCCTTGTCTACAATAATCGTTAGCCTATGCATGCATCATGCCAAGGTCCAAGCGGTCAAGCCCAACCAGCTTCGGATCGTCTGGAGGCTGACTCCAATTGCGCGCCCCCCGACGGTTCGGAGCATCCTCTCGACTCCCGCGCTCAGGAGGTCATAGAGGCGGCTGTCACCGCCAGCAGGGCTCTCGTCGCACTCGCGGCCCGCTCGCTTGCGGACTGCGAGCAGGACGTCACGTTGCCGCAGTACCGGCTGCTCGTCGTCCTCGCGACCAGGGGACCGCAGCCTCTCACCTCGATTGCCGCTGCGCTTTCGGTCTCGCCGCCGACGGCAAGCCGTATGTGCGACCGTCTCGTCCGCAAGCGTCTCATCAGCCGGCGAGTCCACGCACGTGATCGCAGGCAGGTTCAGCTCAGGCTCACGCCGCTTGGCAGCGACCTCGTCGACACCGTCACCGCTCACAGGAGGCGGGAGATGGCGATCCTGCTCGAACGCCTGCCGAGCGAGCGCTACCCGGCGCTCATCGAGGCCTTCCTTCTCTTCGCCGAGGCCGCTGGCGAGCTCGCGCAGACCGACTGGGCGGCTGGGTGGGAGCTCTGAGCGCGCACTCACGCTCGCCCCTCAGGACTCGCCGGCGGCGCGAGAGCTCCGCCCCCAGCCGCTGATGAGCGCCCCCGAGAAACCGCTTGTCGCTGCTCGCGTGGCGCTCCGCTGTCTTGGGAGATCGCTCTCCCAGCGCGTCGCGGCGATGAGCTTCCTGCGCAAGTGGCTGCTGCTCGGCGCACTGCTTGGCGTCGTTGCGGGGCTTGGGGCCGTCCTCTTCCACCTCGCGCTCACCTTTGCGACCCACGTCTTTCTCGGCCTCATCCTCGGCTACAGGGTGCCCACCCCGTTCGCCGAAGGAAACAGCCCCGGCTCGCTTCATCTGCCGAGCAGGGGTTGGCTTCTGCCACTCGTCGTCGCTTCGGGCGGTCTGCTCGCAGGCATCCTCGTCTTCACGTTTGCACCTGAGGCGGAGGGCCATGGCACTGACGCCGCGATCTCTGCGGTGCATCACAACCCGCGCGGCGTCCGCGCGAGGGCGGTGCTCGTCAAGATCGTCGCCTCCGCGCTCACGATAGGCTCCGGCGGTTCGGGCGGCCGCGAGGGTCCCACGGCGCAGATCAGTGCAGGCTTCGGCTCGCTGCTCGCGCGTGCCCTCGATCTCTCGCCGACTGATGGGCGGATCGCCGTCTCGGTTGGCATCGGCTCCGGCATCGGGTCGATCTTCGGCGCCCCGCTTGGCGGCGCGATCCTCTCAGCGGAGATCCTCTACAGGGAAGACATCGGGGTGTCTGCCCTCATACCGGGGATCATCGCGTCGATCATCGGCTACACCGTCTTCTCCGCCTTCTTCGGCTTTACGCCGCTGTTCGGATCTGCGGCGGCCGGCTACCACTTCCAGCATCCGCTGCAGCTGCTCTGGTTCGCAATCCTCGGGGTCGTCTGTGGATTCGTCGGGCTGCTCTACTCGAAGTCTTTTCATGGGGGGGTTGCCGCGTTCGCAAAGCTGCCTGGCAGTCGCGTGCTCGAGCCGGCGCTTGGCGGACTGCTCGTCGGGCTCATTGGCCTCGCGATCCCTGAGGTGCTTGGCACCGGATATGGGTGGATCCAGCAGGGACTTGGCCCTCAGCTGCTGCGCATTCCGCTGTGGATCGTGCTGCTGCTGCCGCTTGCGAAGATCGTTGCAACCACCCTTTCGATCGGCTCTGGCGGGTCGGGAGGTGTCTTCGGGCCGGGCATGGTCATCGGCGCGTTCGTCGGCGCTGCAGCCTGGCGTCTGCTTCAGCCGATCGCGCCGGGCGTCACACACGATCCAGGGCCGTTTGTCGCCGTCGCGATGATGGCCTGCTTCGGGTCGATCGCGAGAGCTCCGCTTGCGGTCATGCTCATGGTCAGCGAGATGACGGGCAGCTTCCAGGTGCTCGCCCCTGCGATGGTCGCCGTTGGGATTGCCTCGATGATCGTCAGCCACTTCGACGACACCATCTACCGCAGCCAGCCGCGCAGCCGGCGCGAGCTGCTCCGGCGCGGCCCCCTCGTCCAGCGCTGAGCCGCTGCGTCATCTCGATGTGCACCCGCCGCTCACCCGATCGACGGCAGCCGGGCGCCCCAGGAGCCTCAGGGCATCGGCTTCAACAAACGGTCGCGCGCATAGCGTCGTCGGTGGCCGAAGCGGCTCGAGAGTCGGTCTGCAGCCGCCAGCAGGTGGGGTCCAAGCTCGCTCTGCAGCTCCTGCATCGAGATCATCCCGCTGTCGGCGGATATGCCCATCGCCGCGAGTGGTTGACCGCCCTCGGAGCGCACGGGGCAAGCGATCGCGATCAGGCCTCTCGCAAGCTCTTCGTCGCTCACCGCAAACCCCTCCTCACGCACCTCATCGAGCGCCGCACGCAGTCCCTTCTTCGTCGTGATCGTGTTTGGGCCGCGCTTGATCAGCTGCGTTTCGGACAGCGCGCTGCGCAGGTCATCCTCCGCCAGCGCCGCGAGCAGCACCTTGCCCATCGCGGTGCAGTAGGCGGGCAGGCGCGTGCCGCGCGTCAGGTCCGAGCCGGCTCTCATCGGAGGGCGCCTCGGACTCTCGATCCGGTCGATGCAGAGGATGTCTGCGCCGTCGAGGATCGCGAGGCT
This sequence comes from Actinomycetes bacterium, assembly GCA_021792455.1. Lineage (GTDB taxonomy): Bacteria > Actinomycetota > Thermoleophilia > Solirubrobacterales > Solirubrobacteraceae > Palsa-744. The sequence continues at coordinate 41,772 of JAJYUP010000009.1, forward strand.
CACTGTGCTCGAGCTCTCCTCGCGCAGCGCCTGCAGGTGTGGACGGGCATGCTCTGCCAGATCCGTGGAGCTCAGCGCCGACATGCCGAGGTCGGCGACCTTCAGGCTCAGTCGGTACTTTCGCGAGATCCCCTGCTCGAGATAGCCGAGGGCGAGCAGAGTCGTCGCATACCGGTGCGTCGTGCTCCGACTCATCCCCAGCTCGTCGGCGATGTCGGCTATCCCCAGCACCGGGCGCTGCTGCGTGAAGCAGCCGAGGATCGCAAGACCACGCTCCAACGACTGTGAGTACCGCGGCTCTCGCAGGCTTGGCAGCGCCCACGCCTCTGCTTCGCCTGTGCCGCGATGATCCTGCGGTCCAGAAGTCGTTCTTCGCATCGTTGCGGCCTCGCAGTCGGGTGGTTTTTTTGCCTCAGCTTCGCGAGCTCGCCCTTCGCGTCACGCGCAAAGCTGTTCGTGCCTCACGTCAGATCAGCTGCCCTGCCTCGCACTCGGATTGCCTGCCATCCCTCGCACTCAGATCGCATCGGGTGCCACGCGGCGAGGCCGCGCCGTGCCTCACACTCCGTTTGCCTGCGTATCTGCTCACCGGATCCCCTCCACGAGCTCAGCAACCGAAGACAGTCCCAGACCGGCGGCGAGAACCAGCATCGTGTCGAGCCTTGGCGAGCGCATGCAGCGCTCGAGCAGGCTCAGCTCGGTCCGGTGCAGGTCACATGTTCGGGCAAGCGACTCCTGGGAGATTCCTTCGCGGGCCCTCAGCCGCCGCAGATTCTCTCCGAACAGCGTCCGGATCTGCTCCCTCGACATCGGCTCGTCTCGCGGCTCTCGCTGCACGGCGGCAATGTCGCACATCGCGGGCCATCTGTCCACTGCCGCACCCTCTCGCGGTGTTGCCGCAGCCGTCGCACGATCCTTCACCTCCGGTAGGTTCAAGCTGTGGTGCGCGCGCTTCATCAGCTCGAGGCCGAGATCACACGCTGCAGGCGATGCCCGCGTCTCGTGCGCTGGCGCGAGGAGGTTGCCGCTCAGCGCAAGCCTGCGTTTCGGGATCAGCGCTACTGGGGCAGGCCTGTTCCTGGGTTTGGGGACCCCACCGCCTCGCTCGTCGTGCTTGGGCTCGCACCTGCGGCGCATGGCGCCAATCGCACGGGGCGCATGTTCACTGGCGACAGATCGGGGGACTTTCTTTACGCGGCGCTGTGGCGGGCCCATCTCGCGAACATGCCCACTTCGACGGGCGCTCACGATGGGCTCCGGCTGCGCGGCGTGTGGGTCACGGCGGCCGTCAGGTGCGCACCTCCAGCCAACAAGCCCACGAGTGAAGAGCGGGAGAACTGCCTGCCGTGGACTCTCAGCGAGCTCGCGCTGCTCCGAAATGCGCGCGTTCTGCTCTGCCTTGGGGCGTTCGCCTGGGATGCTGGCCTGCGCCTGCGCAGAGGCGTCGAATCGCACGCCCAGAGCGCGCGGTTTTCGCATGGAGCCATCAGCCCTGGGACAGACCTCACGCTCGTCGGCTGTTATCACCCAAGCCAGCAGAACACGTTCACTCGCAGGTTGACTGAGGAGATGATCGACATGGCGCTTGCAACAGCGCTTCAGCTTGCCGCAGACCTTCCCTCAGCGGCCTCTCCTCCGCGCCGAGCGCCGCGCTAGCCTCGGCACCGTGAGTGGCCACGGCCTCGATGTGCTCTCGCTGTTCAGCGAGCCTGTGCGCGCCTGGTTCGAAGCGGCGTTCGAGTCGCCCACGGAGGCACAGCGGCGCGCTTGGCCTGCGATCGCGCGGGGAGAGCACGTCCTTCTCTGCGCACCAACTGGGTCAGGCAAGACGCTTGCGGCGTTCCTGTCGGCGATCGACCGTCTTTGCCGCTCAGATCGAGAGGCGGGTCCGCCGCATCCGGCCTCTGACAGCGTCGAACGCCTGCCTCAGCGTCTGCCGGATCGCAGCTCCCGCGAGCAGAAGCGGCGCGTCGCTCAGCGACGTGCGCAGCACGAGGAGCGCTTCGCTGAGGCGCCCGCCTCGCCTCAGCCGGCTCGCGCCGACAGCTTGGGGCCGAGGCTGCTCTACATTTCGCCGTTGAAGGCGCTCTCCTACGACATAGAGCGCAACCTCAGGTTGCCGCTTCAGGGCATCGGCGCGAACATCTCCGTCGCCATCAGGACAGGTGACACCTCTCAGCGGGAGCGGGCATCGATAGCGCGTCGCCCGCCAGACATCCTCATCACCACCCCTGAGTCGCTGTATCTGCTGCTCACCTCGAAGGCGGCGGGGATTCTCGGTTCTGTGCAGACGGTCATCGTTGATGAGATCCATGCGCTTGCGCCTACGAAGCGGGGAGCTCATCTCGCGCTCAGCCTCGAGCGGCTTCAGGCACTCGTCGACTCAGCCTCAGGGCAGGGCTCACCCTCGGAAGAGGTCCTGCCTCGCGAGCACCCCTCATCTGCGCATCACCTGTCGCCCCCAGAGCGGCTGTCGCCCCCAGAGCGGCTGTCGCCTCCAGAGCAGGTCTCGCCTCCAGAGCAGGTCTCGCCCACGGTGCAGGCGTCTCCCAGATCGCGCGCGATCCAGAGGATAGGTCTATCCGCAACCCAGAGGCCGCTCGAGGAGGTTGCAGCGTTTCTCGTTGGCCCGAGCAGATCATGCACGATCGTCGACGTGGGCGTGCGCAAGGAGCTCGACCTTCGCGTCGAGGTTCCAGTGGAGTCGATGCTCGACCCAGACGCTGCACCTGCCGGCTTTCCGGCCGACCTTGCCGACCCGTTCACCGGCTTTCCGGCCGACCTTGCCGACCCGTTCGCCGGCTCGCCACGCCAACCGGACGCTCTTTCAAATGGCTCCCCGTTCGACGCCGAAGCCCGCTTGACGCTTCACACCGATGTGCCGTCGTCCCCAGACCTTCGGTCAGCAGGCAGGCGACCGCCGCCTGCCCGAGCTCTTCAGCCCGTTCAGGGAGGTGAGTCGCTCACTCGGTCGATCTGGCCTGCGATCTATCCGCGCCTGCTCCAACTCGTGCAGGAGCACAACTCGACGATCATCTTTGTCAACAGCCGCAGGACGGCGGAGCGGGTCGCATTGCGTCTCAACGAGCTTGCTCGCCCAGCGAGCGAGGGCGAGCGCCAGCGGGACTGGGTGCAGGAGACAGCTCGCGCCCACCATGGCTCGCTTTCGAGCGAGGAGCGAGCTGCCGCTGAGGAGCTGCTCAAGAGCGGGCGGCTGCCCTGTCTCGTCGCCACTTCCAGCCTAGAGCTTGGGATCGACATGGGTGCGGTCGACCTCGTCGTCCAGGTCTCCTCGCCGAAGTCTGTCGCCTCTGGACTGCAGCGCATCGGCAGGGCTGGCCATTCCGTCGGTCAGCCCTCGAAGGGCAGGATCTTCCCTCGCTACCGCGGCGACCTGCTCGAGTGCGCTGTGCTCGCAGGGAGGATGCGGGAGGGGGAGATCGAGGCCACCGTCGTGCCGAGGAATCCGCTTGATGTGCTTGCGCAGCAGATAGTCGCGAGCGTTGCGATCGAGGGAGAGGTCTCCGTAGACGAGCTGCACCGGCGGGCGCGGCTCACGTACACCTACTCGGAGCTCAGCATCCAGCAGCTCGAGAACGTGCTCGAGATGCTCGATGGCCGATATCCCTCCAGTGAGATCGCAGAGCTCTCGCCCCGGATCGTGTGGGACCGCCTCACCGGCCGCCTCACGCCGCGCAAGGGCGCTCAGCGCCTCGCCGTGCTCAACGCTGGCACGATCCCTGACAGAGGCCTGTATCTCGTCACCCTGCCTGATGGCAAGCGGGTTGGTGAGCTCGACGAGGAGATGGTCTATGAGGCCAGGCCGGGCCAGACGTTCCTGCTTGGCGCCTCCACCTGGCGCATCGAGGAGATCGGACGCGATCGTGTGATCGTAACCCCGGCGCCGGGGGCTCCAGGTGCGGTGCCGTTCTGGAGGGGCGATGGAGTCGGGCGCTCGAGGGAGCTTGGGGAAGCGATGGGCGCGTTTGCGCGCTGGGCCGTCGATCAGAGCGCTGATGCGCTCACCGACAACTGTCATCTCGACAGCAGCGCCGCAGAGAACCTGTTGCAGCTGCTGCGCGAGCAGCGCCAGGCGACGGGGGTGCTGCCGAGCGACCAGACGATCGTCGTCGAGCGCTTCAGGGATGAGATCGGGGACTGGCGCCTGTGCGTGCTCTGTCCGCTCGGCGCTGCGATCAACCGCGCTTGGGCTCTTGCGCTCTCGGCTTCGATCAGGTCGAAGCTCGGCGTAGAGGCGGATGCGATCGCCTCTGACGACGGCATCGTCGTCCGACTGCCTGACGCAGATCAGGCGCCGGAGGCTGATCTCGCGCTCATAGATGTGGATCAGCTCGAGGAGCTCATCGTCGGCGAGCTTGGCGACTCCGCGCTGTTTGGAGCGCGCTTCAGGGAGTGTGCTGCGCGATCGCTGCTCATCCCCAGGGCGGTGCCATCCAGGCGCACGCCGCTGTGGCAGCAGCGGCTCAAGGCGCAATCGCTGCTTCGAGTGGCGCGCAGGTACGCGGAGTTCCCGATCGTGCTCGAGGCCTACAGGGAGTGCCTCGCGGACGTGCTCGACGTCGCGGGGCTCCGTCGCCTGCTCACTGCGGTTCAGCGGCGCGAGGTTGCCTTCGTCGAGGCTCAGACCACACACGCCTCACCGTTCGCATCGAGCCTGCTGTTCGACTTTCTCGCCACCTATATGTATGAGGGAGATGCGCCCAGCTCGGAGCGGAGGGCCGCTGCGCTCTCGCTCGACAGGGACCTGCTTGCGGAGCTCCTCGGTCAAGAGGAGCTGCGTGACCTCATCGATCCTCGTGCGCTTGCTGAGGTTGAGGCCCATCTCCAGGCTCTATCGCCGGCTGTCCAGGCGCGCGATCAGGATGAGCTGCATCAGCTGCTGCGGCGGATCGGCGACCTCAGCCAGCAGGAGCTTCAGCGTCGCTGCGCGCCTGAGCTCGATCTCGCGCATGCGCTGATCTCACTGCAGCGCTCGCGCCGCGCAGTTGCTGTGAGGGTTGCCGGCGAGCGGCGCTTCATCGACGCTGCTGACGCAGGCCTCTACCGTGACGCGCTTGGCGTCGTTCCGCCAGCGGGCCTGCCGAGTGCGTTCCTTGGCGAGCGGCCGGACGCACTCATCCAGCTCATGCGCCGATACAGCACGAGCAACGGGCCGTTCACCACGGAGAGCGTCACGGCGCGCTACCGCCTTGGCAAGGCGGTTGTCGAGGATGCGCTTCGAGCGCTCCACGCCGCCGGCGAGATCGTGCGCGGCGAGCTGCGCCCCGGAGGCACCCCAGGGGAGCGGGAATGGTGCGGCGCCGAGGTGCTCCGCCGTTTGCGCAGAGCGTCGCTTGCGGTGCTCAGGAACGAGATTCAGCCGGTTGAGCAGCGTGCCTTCGCCGCATTCCACGTCTCCTGGCAGGGACTCGACCGTCACCTCGCCGCAGGAGCAGGGACAGAGCGGCTGCGTCAGCTGCTCATCCCTCTGCAGGGTCTCGCGCTCACGCCGCAGACCTGGGAGAGCGACGTGCTTCCGCGACGCCTCGGCTGCTACTCCCCCGCCTGGATCGACGCACTGTGCGCAAGCGGCGAGGTCGTGTGGGTAGGCGCTGGCAGCTTCAGGCGCGCCAGTGGGAGGGTTGCGCTCTATTTCAGGGAGGATGCTGCTGCAATCGGGCCGCCACAGGGCAGGAACGAGGTGCCGAGTGGTGAGCTTCATCAGGCGGTCATCGAACGTCTTGCGCGTGGCGCGTCGTTTCTGCCTGAGCTCGAGGCGGGCCTCTCCGTGCACAACCGTGCGCAGTTGGAGGAGGCGATCTGGGATCTCGTCTGGGCCGGCCTCATCACCAACGACTCGTTTGCGCCACTTCGCGTCGACGGAAGGCGGCTCTCTGCGCTGCCAAGTCCGTCGCAGCGCTCGCTGCGCTTCAGCGGTCGGTTCTCCGCCAGGCGCAGAGGGTCGAGCTCACAGCATCTCGCCGGCAGGTGGTCGCTCACCGCACCGCTGTTCGGCGCGCCCGATCCCGTCTGCCTCGATGTCTGCCGATCGGCAGCCGACGCGAGGGGTCGGCGCAGGGTGATATCTGAGCTGCTCTTGGAGCGCTATGGCGTGCTCACCAGAGAGCATGTGCTTGCTGAGGGCATCGAGGGTGGGTTTGCTGCACTCTACGAAGAGCTCAACGCGCTCGAGACCATTGGGGTCGCGAGGAAGGGTTACTTCGTCGAGGGACTTGGCGGCGCACAGTTCGCGTTGCCGTCCGCCGTCGAGCGCCTGCGTCGACTGCCCTCTGATGAGGGGGGGCATCAAGCTGGCCGCCGCGACATTCGCGCGCCGCTCCCCGAGCAGCGTCGTTCGATTGTGCTTGCCGCGACTGATCCAGCGCAGCCATATGGAGCGGCGCTCCGATGGCCTGCCTCCGCCCGTCGGCATGGCCGCTCGCCGTCACGCGTGCCGGGCGCACATGTCGTGCTCGTAGACTGGATCCCTGTGCTCTACGTCGAGCGTGGCGGGCGCAGCCTCCTCACCCTCATCTCCACAGAGGACGTCCACCACAGCCACTCGCGCGAGGCTCCGAAGCCTTCTGCGGATCTGCCCGCACCCCTGCTCGAGGGGCTTGCCGCGCTCGCTGACGCGGTGCGTCTTCGCCAGGTCGGCAGGCTTGCGATCGAGCGCGTCGACGGGGAGCCTGTGCTTCGCTCTCGCTTCGAGCAGCCGCTGCTCAGCCGGGGCTTCAGCGCTGGCCCGAGACGGCTCACGCTGCGCGCAAGCGCCTGAGCAGCGCAGACGGGCACTCACTGTGTCATCGTCAGTCACGTGATCAGCGCCGGCGGGCAGAGCGGAACCCCCGCGCGGACGAGGCGCGTCGGGCACATGGGGGCGGCGCATCTCGCTCCGGCGAACACGCTGGAGGCGTTCGACGCTGCGCTTGCGGCTGGGGTTGACATGATCGAGTTCGACGTGCTCAGCGAGCGGGTCGACGGCATGGGCCCACTGTTTCTCGCACACGATTACGAGGCGCTGCGTGCCTCCGCGCGGGTTCCACTCGAGCTTGCGCTTCAGCACCTCTCAGGCCCGGAGTTCGGCGATGTCGAGTTCGATGTCGACCTCAAGCTGCCTGGGTACGGACTGCGTGTCATCTCAGCGCTGATGGATGCTGGCCTGCTGCATCGCACGCTTCTCAGCACGACGTTCCACGAGGAGCTGCGCACGATCAGGGCGCAGTCGCCAGGGGTGCGCCTCGGGTGGTCTGTGCCCCGCGTTCGGAGGGACTACACCAAGCACGCGCTCACCTTCCTGCCTGCGGTTGCCCTGCTCCAAGTCGCCAGACGAGCACTGCCGCGCCGGGCAGCGGCCGCGATAGGCACGGGCCGCGTCGACGCGATCATGGCTCACTGGCGCCTCGTCACGCCCGCTCTCCTCAGAGCCGTGCGGGGGTCTTGCGGGCAGCTGTATGTTTGGACCGTCGATGAGCCTTCCATCATCGAGAAGCTGCTTTCGATGAGCGTCGATGGGATCATCACGAACGACCCACGCCTCTTTCGAGCGTCCCAGCCGACTGTTGCATGATTCGACCGCCAGGAGGCTGCGACCGCCAGGAGGCTGCGACCGCCAAGAGGCGACAGGCACTGCTGCGGTCAGCGCACAGTCGCTGCGCCAACTCCCCTGCTGTGATGATATTCGCTCGCGATGGCCAACGCAGCGATCGCAGGCATGCCCTCATCGACCGACGTCGTCGAACTGCTCCGCCGTGTGCCCGTCTTCTCCACGCTTCAGGGCGAGGATCTCGAGCGGATTGCGCAGGTCGCGGTGCCGCGCCGATTTGCTGCAGGCCAGGTCGTCTTCCGCAAGGGTGACGCAAGCGACACCTGCTACATCGTGCATTCGGGGAGCGCGCGGGCGGTCAGGGAGCATCCCGGGGGGCGGACGATCACGCTTGCGACGTTCGCGCGCGGGGACATCTTCGGTGAGCTTGCGATGTTTGAGGACGAGCGACGCTCTGCGACGGTTGAGGCGATCGAGGAGATGGTCGCCGTCGCGGTGCTTGGGCCTGACATGCGCCGGCTCATGGGGAGGCATCCGGACATCTGCATGCGCCTCGTCATCGCTCTTGGCAGGCGCCTTCGGGAGACGAACGAGCGGCTCGCGAGGCAGTCCTTCCAGACCGTTCAGAGCCGTGTCGCGCTCGCCCTCGCGGAGCTCGCTCAGAGAGCGATCGCGGAAGGGGCACCTGCAGCCGACGTTCCAGTGCTCATCACCCAGGCTGCGGTCGCCCAGCTCGCTGGATCATCGAGGGAGTCTGCCAGCCGCTTCCTCGCTGTGCTCGAGCGGGCCGGCGTCATAACCCAGAGGAGGGCCAAGATCATCGTCCACGATCCTGCTTCCCTCGAGGCCTACGTCTACTGACGGTCACCATGCCTCTGTTCAGAGCAGTCCCGATGTCGTTCTCCCGGCTTCGCTGTCACCCCCATTCAACGCCGTTGCGCATCGGCTGATATGGATCGCACAGATCGTCGAAGCGAAGGGGAGGCGGGCATTCATCCTCGCTGCACAGAGATCGAGCGCTCGGCGGGCGGGGTCGTCATCGACCGGAACGAGGTCGTCGTTGTCGTGCCGAGACGGCGAGCGGCTGACGGCTCCAAGGTGCTTGGACTGCCGAAGGGACACGTCGATCCCTGCGAGACTGCGTTGGCGGCGGCGATCAGGGAGGTGCGGGAGGAGGCTGGCGTCGAGGTGCAGCACGTCGCGCCGCTTGGCGAGGTGCGCTACTGCTATCGGAGCGACCGCCGCGAGGTCGCGAAGATCGTGGTCTTCCACCTGTTCCGCTATCTCGAAGGCGATCCGGCCAATCACGACGAAGAGATCGAGGAGGCCTTCTGGATGCCGCTTCAGGAGGCGGCGCATGCGCTCACCTACGACGGCGAACGGCAGATCCTCGAGCGGGCGATGATGCTCGTCGGCGCTTCGCCCGGTGCACCCCCTGCTTCACCGATGTGCCATCGGCTGCCAGATCAGACCGAAGACCGATAGCCTGCATGCTGTGCAGGTCCTCAATTTCTACTCGACGATCTTTGCCGACGAGCTCAAGCGCGGCCGAAAGACCGCGACTATCAGGCTTGGGGACAAGTCGAGCAAGTACCGCAAGAACCAGCTCGTGCTCGTCACGATCGGCTACCAGTATTCGCCGCGGGAACGCATCTTCGAGGCGGTCATAGATCAGGTCGAGGTGATGAAGGTCGCGGACCTCTCGCCCAGGGACATAAAGCATGACAACCCTGAGTTTCGCCGCCACGAGGAGCTCATCAACTTCCTCGAGCAGATCTATGGGCGCAACGTCTCGATGGATGACACCGTCACCGTCGTGCGCTTCTCGCGGATCGTCGATCACCCTGCGGGGATGACGGAGGCTATGAAGGGCTTCGGCGGCGCTCAGAACTGAGCGGTCGCCGTCTCGGAAGCCCTCCCCTCTCGAAAGCCGGTCGTTCGCGCACTCTCATCCGCTTCGACTCTCGCCATCCTGATCCCGGCTTTGCGGGTGCCGCGGGCTCACGCTCTCACGTGCTGCTGCACGGACTCTGCGCGCGCAGACACGCGCCCTTGGCACTCTGACGGTCAGAGTGCCAGCGTGCCGCCGATCATGCTCGCGCTCGGCTATATTGATCGGCGTTGGCACTCTCACACGACGAGTGCCGACGGCACGGAGGCGCCCCGCGGTGAGGGGCGCCCAGCGCCAACTTCGACCTTGAGACATCGGAGGTATCACATGAATCTAAAGCCCCTGGGCGATCGCCTCATCGTGCGGGCCGTCGAGGAGGAGGAGACGACGGCAAGCGGCATCGTTCTCCCAGATACCGCGAAGGAGAAGCCGCAGAAGGGCAAGGTCCTCGCGGTTGGCGATGGCAAGATCGACGACTCGGGCAAGCGCATCCCGCTCGATGTCGCGGAGGGCGACGAAGTCATCTACAGCAAGTACGGCGGCACCGAGATCAAGGTCGACGGCGAGGAGCTGCTTGTGCTCCGCGAGTCTGACGTTCTCGCGAAGGTCGCCTAGGCGGGCGCAGCTGCTCGTCCAAATCGAGATTGCAAGGAGAACGAGAGAGAAATGGCACACAAGGAGCTCAAGTACGATGCCGAGGCGCGCAAGGCGCTCGAGGCTGGCGTTGACGCTGTCGCAAATGCGGT
>JAJYUP010000010.1 GCA_021792455.1 Actinomycetes bacterium
AACAGACTAGCAATCCCACTGGACCGCAACAACGACACCACTTTGGCTACATCAAACCAGCAAAAAGAAGCCCGATCCCCGCAAACACGGGCGATCGGGCCTCAGAACCTCAAAAACTTCCGGCTAACAGCCGACGAGTTCGGCGCCGCGGTGGCCGAACCCTCTCCAACAGGGCTCAGCTCGCGGCGCCCGTCACACCGCTTCTGCCGACATGACCGCAGCGCCGCGACAGCCTGGTCCAAGCGAGCCCAAGCAGATCACGTAGGAGCCTCCCCGCCGAGAATCCAGAGACATCTTTGAAGGAAGATCCCGGCAAGGGCGCCCGCACGAGCTAAACTAACGATATGAACACCTATTCGGGAGCCGAGGCCGCACGCCGGCTGGGGACGAGCATTCCCCGCGTCGTCCGCTGCGTGGAGCGCCTGGGGCTCGATTGCCGCAGGCCGAATGGGCGCCTTGGCATCACGCCCAAGATGCTCGAGCGCATCGAGGCCGAGCTGGGACGCGCCCCACGCACGCCTGGGCTCACCCGGTCCCAGGCCCAAGTCCTCGCCGCGCTGGTGAGGTCCCCCCGTGGCCTGGCCTCAGCGCGCGCAGTCGCTGAGGAGGCGGGCGTCGCGCCCGCCACCGCCACCAGGGCGCTCAGGGCGCTTGAGGCACGCAGCCTCGTGCGGCGCGAAGAGGTCACCATCGCCGCCAGGCGCGCCCGACGCGTCGAGCTGATCCACGCCAATCACATGGCCGATGAGTGGCCGGCCCTCGCCCCCGCCCTGAAGGACGTGGTCCCCAAGCGCCGCGCGAGAGAGCGCGATGAGGCGGTCCCGCACCGGCTGCGCCATCTCTTCTGGAACACGGCGCCGTCCCAGCTCGTGGTCTCCCATGGCGGGGCCTACATCGCGAGGCGCCTTCTCACGTCTGAGAGCCTCGACGGCCTCGCCTGGGGCGCGACCAACCTCTCACCTTCCGATTGGCGCCGAGCAGCGGAGGCGAGGGGCCTCGACGCGCCCACACGCGCGCTGGCGCTCAACCTCGCTGGGGAGCGCTGAGATGGGCAGGGCTAAGGGGGGCCAGGACGGCATCGACCTGGTTGCTTGGAAGGCCCGCATGGCGCGCTCAGGAGACGCCCCCCTCAAAGGAGACGCTCTCCCGGAGCGCCTTGCCGAGATCCTGCCCAAGGACACCGCTGAGGCATGGCGCGCCCTCCGCGACGTCCTGCCGGAGGGCTTCTACCTCATCGGAGGGACAGCCGTGGCTGTCCATCTGGGCCATCGGGAGAGCCGCGACCTCGACTTCTTCGCCCATGAGAGGGCCATCGACCTCGATGCCCTGGCCAAGGAGCTTGAAGCGCTGCCCGGGTTCGCCCTGGAGTCAAGGAGTGCCGGCACGCTCGAGGGGGTCCTGGGCGAGACGAAGGTCGAGCTGTTCATCGACATCGACGAGGAGAGGCCGCAGCGTGCCCTGGAGGGGCCTGAGTTGGTCGCTGGCCTGCACGTCGCCTCGCTCAGGGACCTCGCCGCCATGAAGGTCAAGGTCATCGGCGATCGCGGCGAGATGCGCGACTACTACGACCTAAAGCTCATCGAGGAGGAGGGCGGCGTCAGCGTCGAGGAGGGGCTCTCCCTCTACATGCAGCGCTATCGCGCGGACCCACACGGACCCGCGCTCGGGCACACCGTCCGTGCGCTGGGCTACCTCGACGACGTCGAAGAAGACGAGAGCCTCCCCATCACCAAGGAAGAGCTTGCTGCTTGGTGGCGCAAGCGACAGGCGGCCCTCATCCCACGCCTCGATCGACGCAGCAAGCCGTGACGCGGGTCGAAGGCTGAGCCGATGAGAGCGACGGCTTCGCTTGGCCCCGCTGTTGCGAGGACCGGTTGAGGCCAAGTCTTGATTCCTTGCGCAGACGGGGCAACGGAAAGAATGGCCGCTGCACCAATCCCTGGAAGCCTTGATTCCTTGCGCAGACGGGGCAACGAGCACGGCGTGCAGGCGGTGCCTCATCCCACCGCCGCGAACTCCCGCTCGAGCACCCCGTCCTCCGTGCGCTGGAAGCAGATGAGCAGCTCCTCGTCGAGCACGGTGGCGATCCCGTATCGCGCCCGTGTTCTTCTCGAAGAGATGCAGCAGCACGATCAGGTTCTCCGAACGCTGATAGAGCAGCCGATGCCGCGTCTTGGCGAATCGCACGCGCAAGCCGTAGCGTGCACACGAGAGGAGCGGCCTGATGCGGTGATCGACGGCAGCACCGTGCTCCAGGGCGTTCTCGCCTCAGCAGCGATCATCCCGCTTGACGCCGAGATCGTCGCGGTGGCACGCAGCGAGCAGCCAGTGCACCTCGTCGCACTTGACGCGATCCACATCGCCAGCGCGCTCAGCCTTGGCACGCGGCTCGTCGCTGTCGCCACATGTGACAAGCGGACGCAAGGCGCCCTCGATCTGGAGAGCATCCGTGTGATCGCGCCCACCCCAGCGGCGAAGATTCAGCCGTTGGCCCAGACGCCGTCATCGACCTCCGACTGATCCCGCGGGTGTCGGTGTGACATCGAACGTGGCTGCAGGACCCACAGCACCAGTCGAGCACGCCTGCCTGAGCGGGCTCTGCGCTGCGGAGCTCGCTCCGCGGCCGGTGCGGAGGATCACGCCCCCGATCTCCTGCACGACGCCCCCCGCACGGTCCTTGAACCCCTCGTCGCACTTCTCTCTGTGCGCTGACATGATCGCTCCTCAGAGCTGGAGCCTCCTACGACCATGGGGGAGCCTCAAAGCCTGCGAGCAGGTGTGGCCCCTGATGGGCGATACCGAGATCATGGTGTGTCACTGCCCATCGCGAGGCAGTGGCGAAGCCTCGACGAGCAGCTGGCACGCCTCGCATCTCAGCACCGGGCCGTCACGGTCACCGACACCCGTCGGCGGACCCGGCGAGCCGATGGGCCGGCCCGAAGTCAGAACACTCGTCGAGCTGACGGCAGGCTCGAGCGGCGATCGACGGTCCGCTGCCCAACCGGGCAGCGGACCGCGACTGATGCGCGCATGGTGGCAGCTCCGTAACAGCGACGCTGCCAGCCGCGCGCCCTTCGCTCCGTCCGCGAGTGGTCCGAGCAGGGCGGCAGCTCTGTAACCTCGCCTGGGAGTGCGTGTACGAGGCAGACAGATGACTTCCGGGGGCCTCTGCCGCGCCGAGCTCGAGATCCTGCGCGATCGCGCGGCGATCGAAGCGGAGATGCTTGCGCAGCCCCGACTCTGGACCGACACGATCGGAGCGCTCGCGGCGAACGTGTGGAGGGGAGTGTCGTCTTTCGCGGTCGACTCGCCGCTGCTTCTGCTGGGGGCCGCAGGCGACGTTGCGGGCATTCGGGTGGGGCCACTCGGCGTCGACTCGGCGGCGATCAGGTCCACGAAGCGACTGGTTCGCCGCGGCGGCCCCGCGTACATCAAGCTGGGCCAGCTGATTGCAAGCTCCGATGGCATCCTGCCTGCGCGGTGGGCGGAGGCGTTCGCCTGGTGCCGAGACGATGCGCCGCGCCTGTCTCACCGCAGGATCAGCTCGATCATCGAGCGCGAGATCGGCTCGACAGCTTCTCTGGCGGAGCTCGATCCCACACCGCTGGCCGCAGGATCGATCGCACAGGTTCATCGCGCTGTCCTCGCCGACGGCAGACATGTCGTCGTGAAGGTGCGCCGCCCAGGTCTGCCGCGCCAGCTCAGGGCCGACATCGGCGCGCTCGCGCTGGCCGCAGCTGTCGCCGAGCGGCTCGACGAGGATGCACTCGCCGCAAACCTGCCCGGCTTCGTCGAGCTGTTCGCACAGCTGGCGCTCGAAGAGAGCGACTTCCGCCTGGAGGCCCTGAACCTGCAGGACTGCGCGGCCGCGTTTCGGGCATGCGAGATGGACTGGGTCACGGTGCCAACGCCTATCGAGGGCCTCGTCAGTGAGCGTGTCCTCGTGATGGACCAGATCGAGGGCGTTCCATATGATCGCGCGGCGGCGGAGTTCGGCGATCGGCTCGACGGTCCACGCCTGCTGTCGCTCGCTGTCGGCGGTGTGCTGAGCACTGCGCTGCTGCACGGCGTCTTTCACGGCGACCTGCACGCCGGCAACGTGCTCGTGCGGCGGGACGGCACGTTCGGACTGCTCGATTTCGGCATCTGTGGACGCTTCACTGACTCGCAGCGGCGCAGCATCGCAAGGTACCTCGCCGGCTTCGCGCAGGGAGATGCGCACGCGCAGGTGTGTGCGCTGCGCGACTTCGGTGCCGTGCCCGCGACAAGCGATGAGCTCGTCGCAGAGCTCGCAGGAGAGCTCGAGCGACTCGCCCAGCGAACCGACGGTGCGATCACGTTCCGCCGGCTCGGCGAGAACGCCTCGAACCAGCTCTCAATCCTCGCCCGTCACGGCTTCCGGATGCCGAAGGAGCTCGTGCTGTTCTTCAAGAACCTGCTCTACCTCTCGAGCTTCGCTGCCGCCGTCGCGCCGCAAGCCGATCTGCTCACCGTCATAGAGTCAGCGCTCAGTGCCGTCGGCGCGCGACACGCAGACCAGCTGGGGCAGCTGCTCGGAGCCTCCTAGCGAGATGACCCCACTCCGTTTCGACCCGCTGGGGCTGTGGTCAGGACCAACCGACTTGATCGGGGCGGTACGCGCCCTGCCGACGATCGCCGAGCGCCTCGGCAGGGTCGCGACGCAGCTCGAGGAGGTCGTGAGCTCCACCGCCCCACTGAGCGGGCTGAGCAGGACGATCGAGGCGATCTCACGCAGGACCGCTCTGCTCGGCGCGGTGAAGGACAACACGGCCGCGATGAGCGCAGACACGGCAGCACTGCCCCGGCTCGAAGAGCATCTCGCCGCGCTCGTGCAGGCGATGGAGCTGCTGCCGGGAATCGAGCGACGGATGGAGACGATCGAGTCCGCGATGCCCGTGCTGATGGAAGTCCAGCGGCACCTGTCCCGCCTGCCTGACACGATCGAGACGCTCAGTGCAGACGTCAATACGCTCGCCGGCCTGCTCACCCGCATGCTCTCATCGCTCGACCATCTCGACTCGAGCGTCGCCGCGCTGCAGGCATCGGTGGAGCCGCTCGGCCGCATCGCCAACCGGATTCCCAGCCGCAGCCCAAAGCAGTAGCGTGAGACGGGTGGGCTGAGCAGGCGCGACGCGTCGTCGAGCAGGCGGCATGCGCGACTCCCCTGCGCCGCACCGCGCACCTATGCTGAATCTGATGAGGGCGCAGAGCGCGACGACCGAGTCCCCTGGGGCTGAAGAGAGGGCGGTGACGGTGCGCGCCTGCAGATCAGCGCTTCTCCTCGTCGACATGCAGAACGACTTCGTGAGGCCAGGCGGAGCGCTCTACGTGCCGCAGGCCCAAGAGACGATCCGAGCGATCGAAAGCCTGCTCGCGCTCGCGCGCAAGAGCGGCATGCGGCGGGTCTTCACGCAGGACACCCACCGGCAGGGAGACGAGGAGTGGCGAGTCTGGCCGCCGCACGCAGAGCGCGGCAGCTGGGGCTGGCAGATCGTGCCTGAGCTCGCGCCAGAAGCTCGCGAGACCGTGATCGAGAAGCTGAGGTACGACGCCTTCTACGGCACGGAGCTCGACCACCTGCTGCGAAGCTGGGGCGTGAGAAGCCTGATCATCTGCGGGACGCTCGCAAACATCTGCGTCCACTACACGGCGGCAAGCGCGGCGCTCCGCTGGTATGAGGTCGTGATCCCACGCGACGCCGTCTCGAGCCTCGAGCCCTTCGACCTCGAGGCCTCACTGCGCCAGACGGAGCTCGTGCTTGGCGGCCGCGTGACGAGCGCGGGCTCGGTCCACGTCGTGTGACGGCGCACGTCGTGTGAGGGCGGACGTCGTGTGAGGGCGCACGTCGTGTGCGCGTCACGGGAGCTGCGCGCCCACTCGATGGCTCAGCTCGAGGAGAGCCGAAACCTCACGTCTTCGCGCCTCGCATGCTGCAAGCGATCACGCATCCGACCGCTGCCTTCGCGGCGATCCACTCCCCCAGGCAGCGGCGAGGGTCAACCCCAGGGGCCGAATGGTCACCTCTGCCCTCACTTGAAGGCAACGCTCACCTGGAGGCAGCCCTCACTTGAAGGCCGACCCCATGTGAAGGCCGCCCCCACTTGAGGGCCGCCCCCACTTGAAGGCCGCCCTCACTTGAAGGCCGGGATGACGTCCTTGCCGAAGCGCCTGATGCACTCGAGGGTCTCCTCGTGGCTCGGCCCCTGCGCAACTCGGAAGCTGAGTATGAGGTAGTCCATGTCGATCGCCTCCTGGAACTTCTGGATCGTCGCGATGCAGTCGTCTGGGGAGCCGACGACGAGGCGGTCGATGCGGTGCTTGGCAAAGTGGAAGTCCTCCTCCTTTTCGACTCCCTGAAGGAAGGGCTCCCTCTCGGCGACCCAGCGGGGCACCTGCTGGAAGTAGAACCAGTGGTCAGCTCTGATCTTCGGCCACCACACGCGCTCGACCTCCTCGAGGCTGTCCGCCACCCATCCGTCGCGCAGGAGGTTGACAGCGAGCTTCTCCGAGGTCCCGAACTCCTCGCCGAACTTGCGATAGAGGTCCGTCCAGTACTTCATCACGTCGACGTTGTGAAGCGGGTCCGTCGGCCACTGGCAGCCAAACCGGGCAGCGCGTCTCACCCCAGGCTCAGACATCGCCCCCACCCACAGCTGGGCCCCAATCGGCAGCGGGGTGACTGGGCCCTCCGCGTCGATCGTGAAGTGCTTGCCTTTGTGCTTGATCGTCTCCCCAGACCACGCCCGCTGCACGAGCTCGATCGCTTCCTCGAACCGCGAGACCTGGGTCGACTTGTCGAGGCCATAGAGCTTGAACTCCGGCTCGAAGTTCGCCATGCCGACGCCGAGTCGCAGCCGCCCATTCGAGATGACATCCGCCATCGCGCCGTGCTCAGCGACGTGGATCGGATGCTCGAACGGCAGCAGGTGGATAGTCGTGCCTATGTCGACGCGACTCGTGCGCGCGGCGAGCGCGCCAAGCCCTGGCCACGGCGAGGGTGGATAGCCGTCAGGCATCATGTGGTGCTCAGGCAGAAAGACGCCGTCGAAGCCGACGTCCTCCGCGAGCTCCGCGGTCTGCAGGATCTCCTGCCACAGCCTGACGAGGTTTTCCGCCCTCGGCGGATCCTGTGGGCGGAACAGCACGCCGAACTTCATCGTCGATCATCCTCCTTGAGATTGCGAGCTTGGGACAGCTTACCTGCCAAATGGTTGGTGGATCAGCTCTCGCGCCGAGGCCGCCCGCCGAGGCCGCCCGCCTCGACCCCCTGGGAGGTCGACGCGAGCGACCACGGAGAGGATCCGAAGACCGGCGCGGTCGGACAGACCGGCCCTGCCGGCGCCGCGAGCAGCCGAAGGCAGGTGGCGCAGGCCAGACCAGGGCCGCCGGCACCAACGGCTCTCAGAAGCGGCAGGCGGCTGGGATGGCGGGATGGTCGGGCGCTGGGTACTTCTTGTGGATCGGCTGGACGACTTCCTCGCCGAAGCGCTGGATCTGCTCCTTTGCCTCCTCCATCGAGGGACCAGTCGGCATGCGGAAGCGGATCGTGAAGTAGTCGACGCCGAACTCCTCGTGGTAGCGCTCGAGCTGTTCGATGCACTGATCGCGTGTGCCCATGATCAGATGCGGCGCGGCGCGCTCAGCGGTGATGTCCTCTTCGGACTGGAAGTCTGGATGGTGGGTGAAGATGCCTTGGCGGTAGTAGAAGCGCATCTCGTCCACGAAGTGGCTGCCAAACTGCCTTGCGGCCTCCTCGAAGCTGTCCGCGACCCAGCCGTCGCGCATCAGCACGATGTAGGGCCGCTTTCCAAGCTCTTCCGCGTGCTTGCGATAGGAGCCTGCCTGGGCATCCCAGACCTCCTTCATGAGCGGAAACGGGTCGCAGGTCCACGCGGCTCCGTACTCGGCAGAGCGCCGGATCGCAGCCTCATTCGCGTTTCCGCCTCCCCATATCGGCCACCCTCCGGCCTGATGTGGCTGGGGAGCGAGAAGTCCCTGTTCCACCCTCCAGTACTTGCCGTCGAAATCGAAGCGCTCGCCTGAGAACGCGAGCTGCCAGACCTTGATCGCCTCCTGGAAGCGCCCAAGCAGGTGTTCCTGCGGGATTCCGAACTGGGCCCAGTAGCCGGGATGGAATCCACGCGACATCGTCGTGTAGAGGCGACCCTCCGAGAGGTTGTCGATGACCGAGAACTGCTCCGCAGCCTTGAGCGGGTGGTAGAGGGTGGCGACGTAGGTGAAGGTGCCGATCGCGACCTTCTCAGTCTCACGCGCGAGGATCGTGAGGATCTGCTCAGGCCCAGGGAAGTAGCACTCCGTGCGGCCATGCCTGTGGGGCACCTGCAGCCCGTGAAACCCGGCCCGCTCGGCGATGATGCCCTCTTCGATCATCGCCTCCATCGTCGCGTGCGCGTCCTCCTTCGTGGGCATCGGCTGGTCATATCCGCCCTTGTGCAAATCGATCAAGTACCCGATCCTCATCGTGGTGCCTCTCTGTCTGTGGTGGCTTGCCTATTAGGTGCACCGGCGCGAGCGCCGCAACCTGGGCGAGCGGCGCATGCGCGATCCCCGCTCATCAGGTGCTCATAGGACCTGAATGGTCGCAAACGTCGAGTTGGCGGTGAGCACGTTGTCGCTGAGCGTCTGATCATCGGTGAGCGGTCGCCCAGGATCTCGTCTGTGATCCACGAGCGTCCTCATCCAATCTATCGTTTGGTAGGTTCCGATGTGAGCTGGGCTGAAGCCCAAACCCCGCCGAACAGTGAAGGCAGTGGGGCTGAGGCGCGGGCGCGGGCCGCGACACCGAGGACGATGATGCTGATGATGATGATGAAGGCGATGACGATGCGGTGCAGGAGTGGGCACACGTGATGCGGAGCAGGCGGCGCGATGCGCGATCGTGACGCGACACGCGCACCGCGCGGCTGAGCAGTCGGCGATGATGGGCGCAGAAGGCAGCGAGACGGCAAGGAGGATGTGAATGGGAAGCACAGTTGGACGCGGTCAAGTCGTCTCAGGCTCCGGCACAGAGGGGATCGTGCATCGGGCAAACGACGTGAAAGAGGTGATGGCCCTGCTCGGCCGGGAGGATCTCGAGCAGGTGATCCTCCTCACCGACTCGCCTTCTGCGACCGCAGTCGTGCCCCTGCTCGCAAAGGTGCGCGGGGTGATCTGCAGGTCTGGCGGGCCGACCTCCCACCTCGCGATCGTCTCGCGTGAGTTCGGGCTCGCCGCCGTGATGGGGGCGGAGATCGAGGATCCCGACTCACTGGAGGGTGAGCGAGTGATCCTCACGGAGGATGGCGTGATCCAGCGAGTGCAGAGCTGAGCGAGACGTGCGAGCGGTTCCGCGTGAGGGCGAGCTGAGTGTGGCGCTCAGCGAGACGTGCGAGCAGATGCGAACGCGAGCGGTCACGCATTCGGAGCACTGGGCTTACGATGCGTCGGCCTGAGCTCATGCTGAACATCAGCGTGCCGCAGCTCGCCGCGCAGGCGGCGGCGATGCCTGCAGACGGCGTCGGCCTGATGCGCGCAGAGTTCCTCGCGCTGCACGCAGGGCGCCATCCGCGACGCATCCTCGCTGAAGGCGGCGCCGACGCCTATGTGCAGCTGTTCAGGGACGGCATCCAAGCGGTTGCCGCCGCCTTCCATCCACGACCTGTCACCTACCGCACCTCTGACCTGAAGAGCAACGAGTACCGCGGGCTTGCGGGCGGCGAGGAGTTCGAGCCGCAGGAGGCGAACCCGATGATCGGCGCGCGCGGCGTCTACCGCTACATCACCCACCCCGACGAGTTTGCGCTCGAGCTCGCCGCGCTGCGGCAGGTGCGCGCCGAAGGCTTCGACAACGTCCGCGTGATGCTTCCCTTCGTGCGCACGCTGGGCGAGCTGACCGAGGTGAAGGCCCTGATCGCCTCCTCCGGCCTGCTCGACGACGGCATCGAGCTGTGGGCGATGGCGGAGGTGCCCTCGATCGCGCTGCTCGCACAGGATGTCGCCGCTGAATGCGACGGCCTGTCGATCGGCTCGAACGACCTGGTCGCGCTCGTCCTCGGCGTCGACCGCGACTCCCCCGATCTGAACGCCCGCTACCGCTCGAATGATCCAGCCGTGCTCGAGGCGCTGCGCCGCATCATCGAGGGGGCGCACGCAGAGCAGCGCCCAGTCTCGATCTGCGGCGATCACCCAAGCAGTGAACGGGAGCTCGTGCAGGCGCTGCTTCAGATGGGAATCGACTGCATATCCGTCGTTCCGCAGGCATTCGCGCAGACGAGCGCTCTGCTCGACGAGCTGACGCTGAAGGGAGCACGATCCTGATGGCTGTGCCAAGTCCGCCGCTTGCGAGACAGATACGCCGCTACGGCGAGAACGTGAGGGACTTCTTTCACGCAAGCGAGCGCGACACGCTGATCTCGCCGCTCTTCAACGTCTCGTTGAGGCTCGTGCTCGGCAGCTACTGCTACTTCGAGCACCTGCCGTCGCTGCTGCGCGAGGTGCTCGCCGCGGCAAGCCCCGAGCAGATCGCAGAGCGGATGAAGGAGGTCGCCGTGCGGCCGAACTACGTGCACCTGAACGCGATGATGCTCGGCTACTTCAACGGCCGCGAGCAGCTGCGGCTTCGGCAGGGCCTCGCCGCCGATGAGGTCCTCCCGCAGGAGAGCCGCGCCGACGACGAGCTGCTCGTCGACTTCTGGCACCGGGTCGGCAGCCTGTATGTGGAGGCGGAGTCCTACGTGCCCTCAGAGATCGACTACAGGCTTCCGATTCTCAGCGGGGAGCAGATCGCTGAGCTCGCGGGCGAGCTCGTGGCGGAGGCGCCAGAGCGCCGGCGTGCGGTGCGGCGCATGAGCTCCATCACGGAGCTCTACACGTTCATCAACAACGGCGAGGCTCGTGTCGGGGTCTTTCACCACGGCCCATACCCGCTTGGGGACGGCGACATCCTGATCGTGAAGGAGCTCGTCGGCCTCCGCGACGACTTCCTGCCATGGGAGCTCGCGGAGCGCCCTCACGTCGACGCGGTCGCACGCGTGATGCGGCTGCGCGGCGTGGATGTGAAGATAGACCTGTTCGGGAGCATGGTCGCGAAACCGTTCGAGTATGCGGACCAGATCGTCTCAGAGGTACTGCTCGGGCGTGAAGGGCAGACGCTCCGGAGGCTCTCCGAGCAGGACATCGCCGAGATCGAACGGGTCGCGGGCAACGCCCAGGTGAGCATGTACGAGCAGGCGGCGAGCTGGACGCCTGAGTACCAGATCGCCTACGGCGCCGATCTGTACGCCGCGCTCGCGCTGACGTTCGCCCGCTGCGCCGGCCTGAACCTGGACGAGCAGGTGAGGGAGGCATTCCACCGCACGGCGGCAGAAAGGGTTCCGGCGCTGCAGAGCGGCGAGGATCCGCCCCTGATCCTGGAGCGGCTCGGCGCGAACGAGGGGCAGCTGTACTCGACGGCGCTCCCCTTGGGAGATAGGGAGGCGTGATGGCGCAGCGGAGCCTCGCGATCCGCTTCACGGCGCTCCCCTTGGGGGATGGGGAGGCGTGATGGCGCAGATCGACGTTGCAAGGGTGAACGAGATCATCCACGTGTTCGGCGAGCACCAGAAGGCGGACATGCGCGCGATGCGGCGAGAAAGCATGAAGTCGATGCTCTTCGACCTGCCCCGCCGCTCCTCCCTAGGGTGGGAGGTCCTCTATCAGCACGAGGTGAGCTTTCTGCGTGAGCTCTCCAAGCATGCGCCGCCAGAGCGCCTCGGCGCACTGATGCGCACCCCAGGCAGCAGGCCCTACGCGCTCCAGCCGTTCATCGTGATGTGCACCTACCTCGGAGCGCGCCAGCAGCACATGCTCGACCTCGGGCTGAGAGAAGGGCAGCCCTTCCCTGAGGAGCGCCTCGAGGAGCTCGCGTTCCTCACCGACTGGTGGGAGCGGCTGATGCGCTCCTACCGCACAGACGGGCTGCTTCTGCCCAACGAAGCAGATGGAGGACTTCAGATCCTCGACGAGCAGACGATCGAGCAGGTCAGATCTCGGCTGCGGCCGGCGCCGCGTGAGCGCTACGCCGCGATCCGGCGGATGGCGGCAACCCTGCAGCTGTACCTGTTCATCCTGCACGGGGAGCAGCGCGACGGGATCTTCGGGCACGGGCCATATCAGCTGCAGGACGACTCGATCCTCTTCTTCGCCGAGTACAACGACCTGCGCAACGACTACCTGCCGTGGGCGCAGACACAGGCACGCAACCTCTACGACAACGTCGTGATCGCCTACACCGCGACGGGCGTGTCGATGCGCTGTGACATGTTCGGATCGGTGACGCTCGACCCAAGCGAGCTCGCAGACGCGCTGAGCGGCGTCGCGCTGCTCAGAAACGAGAATGGCGCACTGCGCACGATCGACGACGAGGAGATCCCTCACATCCAGGCGGCGGCGGCGAGCGCCCAGGAGGAGCTCTATCTGAAGGCGGTGGAGTGGGACGAGCGCTACAAGATCGAATATGGCGCGCCCCTGTTCGCAAACCACCTGAAGGCATTCTTCGACCTCGCAGGGCTCGACGGCGGGGCGGCACAGTCGATCATGGACGCCTGCAGGGCGAGCGGCGAGCGGATGCTCGAGAGCCTGCTGCGCACAGAGATGCCAACGGTCTGGACGCACATGGCCAGCACAGAGGGCGATTTCTTCTGGCCGGTGGCGACATGATGGCGCGGCTCGCAGCAGAGGCCCTGATTGGAGCGGCGGGAGGGGCGGCAGGCGAGGCGCGCGCAGAGGGAGCGCCGCCACGACGGGCGAGGAACGTGCGCACAGCGGCAGGCGAGGGGCGCGCGGAGGGAACCGTCTGCATCAGGGAGGATGAGACGGTCGCCGTGGCGATCCCGCCCGGCGTGACGAGAGCCCCCCGCATGGGCGAGGATGAGCGGTGAGCACGCTCGATCCTCTGCTGAGACCGCGGAGCATCGCGCTGATAGGCGCCTCGAGCGACGAGGCGAAGTTCGGCGGGCGCCCGCTCGCGGCCCTGCTGCGCTTCGGCTATGGAGGACGGCTGCACGCCGTCAACCCGCACCGCAGCGAGATCAAGGGGATCCCCTGCGCGAAGAGCGTCGAGGATCTGCCGGAGGGCCTCGACCTCGCTGTGATCGCGCTGCCCGCCGACGCCGCGATCGAGGCGCTGCACTCCTGCGCGCTGCGCGGCTTCAGGGCCGCCTGCCTGCTCTCTGGCGGCTTCTCCGAGGCGGGAACAGAGGGTGCCGGGAGGCAGCGGCGTCTGCTTCAGATCCTCAAAGGCTCGCAGATGCGCCTGCTCGGGCCGAACACCCCCGGCTTCGTGAACGTGCGCGACCGCGTCGCCTGCAGCGCAAGCGCGTTCACCCAGCGCGAGGAGATGTTCCCCGGCAAGATCGCCTTCGCAGTGCAGAGCGGCGCGGTCGCTGGGATCCTCGTCGACCGCGCGATGGACAGGGGCATAGGGGTGAACCTCGTCGTCTGCACCGGCAACGAGGTCGACGTCGGCGTCGCGGAGGTCGTTGCGCTCGCCGCAGAAGACGAGCAGACGCGAGCGATCGGGCTGTTCCTCGAGGGGCTTGGCGGCGACCGCAGGCTCGCCGAGGCACTGCGCGCCGCGCGCGAGCGCGGGCTCGGCATCGCCGTGATGAAGGCGGGACGCTCTGAGCAGGGGCGGCGCATCGTCGCCTCGCACACGGCGAACATCGTCGGCTCCGAGGGGTCCTTCAACGCCCTGTGCAAGAGTCTCGGGATCGTGCGCGCCTACGGGTACGACGATCTGATCGAGGCGACCCAGCTGCTCGCAACGACGAAAGGGGCGGGGCGTCGAGTCGCCGTCGTCGGCTCCTCTGGCGGGATGAACACGCTGCTCGCAGACGCTGCAGGCGATCGGGGCATCGAGCTGCCGACGCTGAGCGAGCAGACCGTCGCAAAGATCGCGCAGCTGACCCCAGACTTCGGCTCCGCCTCCAACCCCGTCGACATCTCGAGCGTGATCCTCGTGGAGCCGGAGCGGATGGGCCAGGCCCTTTCGCACCTCTCCGAGGACGAGAGCATCGAGACCGTCATCGTCGCGATCGGCGATCACCCGCCGGCCCTCTCCTCTCGGTTTGCCTCAATCCTCACCGACAGCGCGCAGAAGGCGAAGACGCCGATCCTCGTTCAGTGGTCCGCAGGGCCGCTCTCCTTCGGAGGGATCGCCGCCTTGGGCAGGGCGAGCCTGCCTGTGCTGACAGAGCCTGAGCGGTTGATGTGGGCGTTGGATGCGACGACGCTCGCCAACGACCGCCCGCGCGCGCCCCAGCGCGCGGGCGCGACAATGAACATCTGCGATGCCGCGAAGGCGATCGCAGGGGCGACCACCACCACCACACAGGTCGCAGCAGCCGCGGCAGGGGCGCAAGAGCGTGCAAACGCGGCGGAAGGAGCGGAAAGCGGGGTGCAGCAGGGGCCAGATCAGGCGCGTGGCATCTCGGAGTCGGAGGCGAAGGGTCTTCTCGCCGCAGTGGGCATCCGAGTTCCAAGAGGCGCGCTGCTCGGCGAGCACGACGACGTCGGTGCGTTGGTGGCGGAGCTCGGCGGCACAGCGGTGCTGAAGGCGGACTGCATAGGGCCTGTCCACAAGAGCGAGCTTGGCGCCGTCGCACTTGGCGTGAGCGCAGCGGAGGCTGAGGCCGTCGCAGAGAGGGTGCGCTCTGCCGCTGTGCAGGCGCTTGGGGCAGAGCGCGTTCTTGGGGTGCTCGCAGAGGAGATGGTGGAGCCCATCGCGGAGCTGATCGTCTCCGTCAACGATGATCCCCAGGTCGGCCCAGTGATCACCGTCGGGCTCGGCGGGCAGCTCGTCGAGGTGCTCGCCGACACCTCGAGCAGGCTCGCTCCAGTCGACGAGGCGGAGGCGCTTGCGATGCTGGGCGAGCTGAAGGGCGCCGCGATCCTGAAAGGCGTGCGCGGCCGCCCCGCCGCCGACACGCGCGCCGGGGCAAGGCTCATCTCAGCGATCTCGCGTCTCGCGATCGACTCATCGCCGCACCTGCAGCTGCTCGAGTGCAACCCCGTCGCTCTGCTGGAAGACGGGGCGCTCGTCCTCGACGCCGTGATCGAGCTGCGCTGATGGCCGTATGCAGGTGCACACACGATCCGCGAGGGGGTGCACACGATGGTGCACACGATGTGTCAGATGATCTCGACCCGATGATGGAGCCGCGCTGATGGCCGCACCCCTCACACCGCTCGACGAGCTCTACCGCCACCAGCTCGTCGCACCCGCGGCGACAGTCGAGCATCAGAAGGACAGCTGGGCGGAGCGCTGCTACCACCTGCTCAACCTCGGCGGCGGCATGGTGCTGAACGCGGGTCGTGCCGTCTACGCCAACGCGGGGCGAAGAAGCGGCTTCGTCGGCTTCACCGACGGTCGCACGCAGCACTGCCTCCGCGTTGCCGAGCCCTTCGCCATCGGGCAGGACCCTGACGATCCGAGCATCGGTCCATTGAGGATCGAGGCGGTGAGGCCACTGAAGGAGGTGAAGATCAGCCTCGCGAAGGAGACGTTCCCCGTCGCCCTCGATCTCACCTGGACCGCGCGCTTTCCTCCTGTCGCAACCGATCCGAACCGCATCGAGCGAGACGGACAGGTCTTGACGCACTACATGAACTTCTTCCAGTCCGGCGTCTACTCAGGGACCGTGGCGGTGGAGGGGCGCGAGATGACGGTGAGCGGGCGGGCGGGCTTTCGGGACCGCGGCTGGGGCCTGCGCAAGCACGAGGGTGCCCCGAAGCGCGGCCTCGTCGTCTTCTGCGGATGCGAGCTGCAAGCGCAGTCGCTGTACGTGCTTTTGTACGAGACAGCCTCTGGGAAGCGCGTCTTCACGAACGGCTGGCTGATCGGCGATGAAGGCACGATCGACACCGTCACAGGCGCAGAGCACGACCTCAGCTTCGCAGGCACCCTGCTCGAGGCCGGCGCGCTTCAGGTGAGCTTCGCCTCCGGTCGAGTGGAGACCCTCACCTTCGAGGTGACCGGCCGCCTCCACCTCAGCGGAGTCGGCTACACCGCCGATGAGAGTCGCGCCCTGCCAGGGGTCGACCGCTTCGACCTCACCAACAGAGACGTCGTCGCGGAGCTCGACGGCCAGAACGACAACGCATGCGACTTTCGCTTCGCCGGGGGCAGCGGGCACGGCTACGTCGAGACAGGCCTGGGCGCCCACGCCCGCTACCGCAGCGGGCAGCGATGAGCGGCATGCGGCAGGAGGGGCCACCCCAGCGGGCGGCGATGAGCGAGGCGCCTCGGCAGAGGGCCCTCGACCGCGTGCTTCGACCGAGAGCGATCGCGGTGCTCGGTGCATCCGCCCGCGAAGGAGCTCTCTCCTCGCGGTTCACACGCGGCCTGCTGCGCCATGGCTTCAACGGCCGGATCGTGCCCGTCAACCCGCGGTATAAGGAGATCGAAGGGCTGCGCTGCCACCCCACGATCGCCTCGGCGGTGCAGGAGGGGCAGGTCGATCTCGCCGTCGTCTCCCTGCCAGGGCCAAAGGTGCTCGAGGCGCTTCAGGAATGCGCTCAGGCGCAGCTCGCGGGGGCGGTCATCTTCTCCTCAGGGTTTGGCGAGGTCGGGCAGCAGGGCCGCGCCGCCCAGGATCAGCTCTCGCAGCTGTCGGCGCAGACGGGGCTGCGCCTCATCGGGCCGAACAGCCCAGGCTTCATCAACGTCACCGACTCGACGTGTCTCATCGCCTCAGGCGTCTCCTTTCGCGAGCGCTTCGAGCCGGGCGCAATCGCGATCGTCGCCCAGTCTGGCGGGGTCGCAGGGCTGCTGATCGAGCGCGCCCAGGACGCAGGCGCTGGCATCTCGAAGGCGATCTGCACCGGCAACGAGGCTGACCTCACGGTCGGCGAGGTGCTTCTGTGGCTCGCAGAAGACGAGCAGACGCGCGTTGTCGCCGCCTTCGTCGAGGGGCTGCGAAAGACGGACCTGCTGCTCGAGGGCTTTCGTGCCCTGCGGGCGGCGGGAAAGCCGCTTCTCATGCTGAAGGCGGGGGCTACGGAGGCAGCGGCGAGGGCAACCGCCGCCCACACTGGCGCGCTCGCGAGCGCAGACGACGTCGTCGACGCCGTGCTCGCCCGCCATCACGTCGCGCGCGTCTACGGGTTCGACGAGCTGATCGACTCCGCGCTCGCACTCGACCGCCTCGGAACCGCCACAGGGCGAAGAGTCGGGATCGTCACGACCTCTGGCGGCGCAGGCGTCGTCGCAACGGAGGCGGCGGAGCGCGCAGGGCTCTCGCTGCCGCCCCTGTCCGATTCCACGCGGGCCCGCCTGCAGTCGGTGCTTCCTGACTTCGCCTCCCTTCAGAACCCCGCAGACATGAGCGGCATGTTCGTCGAGGACAGGGAGATCTTCCTCAGCTGCCTCGCCGCCTTCTCAGAGACGCAGAGCCTCGACGCCTCAGTGCTCGTGCTCACGGTCCATCCGCAAGCCCTCTCTGAAGAGCTCGCTGACCGTCTGATCGAGCACAAGGAGCGCAGCGGGCCTTGGCCCGCGGTGCTGTGGACGGCGGGGGCGATGAGCGAGCAGGCGCGAGCGCGCCTGCGGGAGGCGGGGCTTGCCGTCTTCGAAGACGCTGACCGCTGCATGGGCGCGCTCAGTGTGAGGGCGATCGTTGGTGGGGACCCTCAGGGCGCCGCCGTGAACGCCGGGACGCGAGAGCCTGCGCCCCTCCCCCCACTCCCAACGCCCTCGCTGCCTGAGGGCCCGCTCACGGAGGCACAGGCGCTGGGTGCGCTGCAGAGCGCAGGCATTCCAATCGCCGAGGGGATCACCGCCGCCAACCCGGAGGCGGCGGCAGAGGCGGCGCGCAGGCTTTCTCGCCCCCTCGTCGTGAAGGCGTCCGCCCCTGACCTGCCCCACAAGAGCGACGCAGGCGCGGTCATCCTCGGCGTTGAGGAGCCAAGGCAGGCTGCAGCGGCACATGAACAGGTCGTGAAGGCGGCTGCAGCGGCAGGCGCGCACCCACAGGGCTCGCTGCTGCAGGTGCTCGCTGAGCCGGGGGTCGAGCTGATCGTCGGGGTGCGCCGCGACGAGGATTTCGGGCTCATCCTCGTCGTCGGCCCTGGCGGGATCGCCGCGGAGCTCGCGTCCAGCGTCTCCCGCCGGATGCTGCCGCTGCTTGCGGGCGAGGCGGAGGAGATGCTCGCGCAGCTGCCGATCTCTCCCCTGCTCGGCGCCCACCGTCGCGCCCCCCGCGCCGACATTCCTGCAGCCGTGCATGCGATAGAGACGCTTTCGCGCTTTGCGCTTGCGATCGGCGATCAGCTCGAGGCCGTTGAGATCAACCCGCTCATCGTTCATCCAGAAGGCTCTGGCGTCACCGCCGTCGATGCCCTGATCCTCAGAGCGGAGAAGAAGCGGTGAGCCACGCTGATAACCAAGCGTTTGGTAGATTCCGTCGCATGTGGCGGGTGTCTTCGGCGCATCAGGTCTGTCAGGTCTCTTTCGTGCCTTGGGTGCGCCTGACGCGCCTCGCACTCCCCCTGCGCCTCGCAGTCCCCCTGCGCCTCGGAGGCCTGGTGCGCCTCGCAGTCCCACTGCGCCTCGCAGTCCCCGGACGCCTCGCAGGCCCCCTGCAGCGGAGTCATCAGATTCGAGCAGGCAGGCAGGCGGCAGCGTGACAAAGCTCGACGTCGCGGTCATCGGAGCGGGGGCTGCTGGCCTCACCGCTGCCGCGCTGCTTGCGAAGGAGGGCAGGAGGGTCGCCGTCTATGAGGCGAGCAGCGTGCTTGGGGGGCGCGGAATGGCTGTGCCTGATCAGGGCTTCAAGCTCAACGTCGGCGGCCACCTGCTCGAGGACTCCGGCTCGGGGATCACGAAGGTCTTCGAGTACGTGGGCAAGGAGCTTCAGCATGGCGCGGTCTCCAGCGAGATGCCCGTCTGGGACGATGCGCAGCGCAGGTGGCGCTCGATCAGGGATGGGTATTCAGGCGACAAGCGCGAGCTCAAGAAGGTCATCCAGGCGCTGATCGACACCCCCTATCAGGAGCTCGAGGAGTGGGATGACCGTCCGCTGCGGGAGTGGATGCGCAGGCACACGCGCGACCAGGCTGTCATCGACCTCTGGGAGTACATAGCGCTGCTCGAGTGCCTCACGGAGGAGTGGTGGGACCACTCCGCCTCAGACAACCTCTACGTGCGCAAGATGCACTACGAAGAGGCGCACATGGCGGGCTACTCCTTCTGGCCGAAGCAGGGATGGGACCGGCTGTTCGAGGACCTCCGCGACGCCGTGCTCGAGCATGGCGGGCAGGTTCACATGGGCACCCCCGTCGAGACGGTCCTCATCGAGGATGGAGAGGTCAAGGGTCTCATGCTTGGGCGCGAGAAGATCCTGCCGAACGAGGTGCTCGAGGGGGAGATCGTCGAAGCGGACTGCGTCATCTCCACGCTGCCCGTCTGGAACGTGCTCCGGGTCGTGCCGGCGAAAGCGCTGCCTGACTGGTACTCCGCGCAGATCCAGGCGCTCGCCCAGGACCGCTGGCGCGTCTCCTGGCTTGGGCTCTATCTCGCCACGAAGGAGCCCGTCTACGCCATCGACGAAAGGGAGCTCTCCACCTGGCTGCACGCGCCGCAGACGCGCATCTCAGGGTTCTTCTTCAACATGACCGCGATGGACCCCTCCACCTCGCCAGAGGGCACCCAGCTCTATGTCGCGGGCGGGGTGATCCCTGGCGATCGCGCGAAGGACATCACCTACGTCAAGCCGATGTTCGAGAAGTTCGAGCAGGATCTGAAGACGATGTACCCAGGACTCGCGCATTCGCATTGGCGGCGGCGTCACCTCGTGCACGACCCCTCCTTCGGGGTGATCCAGAAGCCGGGACTCGTCGGCCGCTTCAGGCCGCACTGGCGAGCGCCGAACATCGACGGCCTCTACTTCGCCTCTGAGACCTTCCGCAGCCGCGGGATCGGAGTGGATCGCGCTGCAAGAGCGGGGCTCACAGTCGTCGAGGACTACCTCGGCAGGAGGCTTCAGGGAGGCTTCGGGTGGCGGTATTGAGATGGCGCGGCGAGCGGGGGCTCGCCGCGAGGGTGCGTGCGGCGTGCTCGCCGGCAGCGGCGCTCGCTTCGCAGCTCGACGCGCACACGTGTCCACGCTGGGATTCGCGCAGGAATCGACGCCGGGATTTGCACCCCTGTCCATGCCGGCCTTGGAGCTTCCGTTGCTCACAGAGCTAGACGATCTGCTCACCCACCAGACGCTCGAGACCCACGATCGCGTCTTCATCGAGGACCCCCGCTGGACGGAGCGGTTCATCATCGAGGTGCACGACCCAGGCGGCAGGCTGCTGCTGTTCACTGGGCTTGGGATCTACCCGAACACCGGCTACATGGACGGGTTCGCGATCGTCTCCTCAGGCGGTCAGCAGCGAAACCTCCGGGTCGGCCGCAACCTCGAACCTCACCGCTGGAGGCTGCAGGCGGGCCCCCTCAGCTTCCAGATCCTCGATCCGATGCGCTCCTGGCTGCTCAGCTGCGATGAGGGCGAGCATGGGTTCTCCTTTCAGATCGAGCTCACGCGGCGCACGAAGCCCTACCAGATGCCGACGATGCGGATCGAGCGGGATGGGCAGCTGCTCGTCGCCTACTCCCACTTCGTGCAGGCTGGTCGCTACAGCGGCTTCGTCGAGGTCGAAGGACAGCGGTTCGACTGTGAGGGATGGACCGGCGAGAGGGACCGCTCCTGGGGGGTGCGCCCGCCCTCTGCGCGGACGCGCAGAGGCATGCACACCTGGCTGCCGATCCAGTGGGACGACGTCTCGATCTGGGTGTGGACCCGCGATGATGCCGCTGGGAGGCAGAGCGGGCTCTGTGGCGCGATCCGCCCCGTGAACGACGGCGGCGGCGAGCCGGCCGAGCCGGTGCCTGTCAGCGCCTATGAGCACGATCTCGACATAGAGCTCGTCGGCGAGCACCGGCTGCTCAGGGGCGGGCATCTGCGGATCAGCGGGCAGGACGGCTCCGTCTACGAGATCGAGGTGGAGCGGACTGGCCCCCACCTCTCACTGTATGGGGGCGGCTACGGCGGAGAGCACGCCCAGGGCACGCCGAAGGGAGAGCTCTTCATCGCCAGCGACCGCTGGGGCACGGATCCGGAGTCATTCGCGAAGGTGCCGCATTCGATCCTCGAGCACAGCTGCCGCTTCACGCGCGCCGACGGGCGCGTCGGGTATGGCTGCTTCGAGCTGTGCTTCGGCGAGTACGCCCCGAAGGGGCTCGGTCCGGTCAGTTGAGCGGCGCGGCAGACCACACGCCCTCTCTCGCAGGGCGTCAGGAGACGCTTCGCAGGGCTGGTCGGCTCGCCTGGTGTGAGAGACTGTGCGAAGCCAGGCAGTCAACCAATCATTAGTTTGATTCCGCCAGTGAGGATGGCTTTGGGTCAGACATTCCAGTGAAGGGAGCGCGCTGAGCAATGGGTTACTACTGCGGCGTCGACATCGGCGGGACGTTCACCGACTGCGTCGTCATGGACGACGCCGGCAACATCACGCTTGCAAAGGCCTCATCGACGCCTGGCGACTTCGCAAAGGGGTTCATCGACGCGGTCAGCGAAGCCGCGCAGCGACTTGGCCTGCCCCTCGCCGACTTCCTCTCACAGACCCAGCTGCTGCTCCATGGCACGACAGTCGGCACGAACGTGCTCGTGCAGATGCGCGGCGCACGCGCTGGCCTCATCACCACGAGGGGACACCGCGACGCGCTCATCATGATGCGCTCCTATGGCCGCTCCGCCGGCCTCCCGATCGAACGGCTGCTGCACGTCTCACGCCACCGCAAGCCTGAGCCGATCATCCCGCCGCGGCGCATCAAGGAGGTCTCTGAGCGCAT
Organism: Actinomycetes bacterium; assembly: GCA_021792455.1. Lineage (GTDB taxonomy): Bacteria > Actinomycetota > Thermoleophilia > Solirubrobacterales > Solirubrobacteraceae > Palsa-744. The sequence continues at coordinate 21,896 of JAJYUP010000010.1, forward strand.
CGACTGGGAGGGCGAGGTGTTCCTGCCGCTCAACGAGCAGGAGGCGAAGAGCGCGATCGAAGAGCTCATCGCCGATGGCGTCGAGGCGATCGCGATCTCGTTTCTGTGGGGTTTCGTCAACCCCGCTCACGAGCTTCGCGTCAAGGAGCTCGTCAAAGAGCTCTCGCCAGATCTGTTCGTCTCCTGCGCGCATGAGCTGATCGCAAAGCCGGGCGAGTACGAGCGCACCGCCGCCGCCGCGATCAACGCCTTCATCGGCCCTGCGACCGCAGGTTACGTGCAAGAGGTCGCGAGCACGACGAAGAGCAGCGGCTACGCCAGCCCTCTGCTCATCATGCAGGCGGCGGGCGGCGTCGTGCCAGCGGAGAACGCCGCCGGCAGGCCGCTGTTCACGATCGGATCTGGACCGGTCGGCGGCGTCACCGGCGCCGCCTATCTCGCCTCGCTCTCAGGCCATTCACACGTCATCGCGACAGACATGGGTGGCACATCCTTCGACGTCGGCATCATCGCGGAGGGCCAGCCGCTCACCGCCTCCGAGACGGTCATCAACCAGTACACGTTCTTCATGCCCCGCCTCGACATCGAGTCGATCGGCTCAGGGGGAGGCTCGATCGTCTGGCTCGATGAGCAGCACCGCACGCTCAGGGTCGGCCCGCACAGCGCCGGCGCCGAGCCTGGACCGGTCTGCTACGGGCGCGGCGGCGTCGAGCCGACGGTCACCGACTGCGACCTCGTGCTCGGCCGCTACAACCCGGACAGGTTCCTCGGCGGCGAGCTCCGACTTCACGCAGACGCTGCGCGAGAGGCGGTGCAGCGGATCGCAGAGCCGCTTGGCATGGACGCGATCAGCGCCGCTGACGGCGCGCTGCGGATCGTCGAGTCGCAGATGGCCGATCTAATGCGCCAGATGACGGTCGAGCGTGGGCTCGATCCGCGCGACTTCGTCATCTACACCTTCGGCGGCGCCGGTGCCGCTCACGCCGTCGGCTTCGCGCGCGAGCTCGGCTGCGACCGGGTCGTCGTACCCCTCGGCGACCTCGCCTCCACGTGGTCTGCGCTTGGCGTCATGACCTCTGACGTCGTGCACGTCCACGAGCACGCCGAGCTCGTGCCCGCTCCCTTCCCAGCGGAGAAGCTCAACGAGATCTACTCCGCGCTCGAAGCGGAAGCGCTCGAGCAGCTGCGCGCAGACGGCTTTGCGCAGAGCGACGTCGAGCTCTCGAGGATCGCAGAGATGAAGTTCTCCCTTCAGATCCACCAGGTCGAGGTTCCTGTTCCCCAGGGCACCCTCACAGAGGAGGACTGCGTCGCGCAGGTCCGGCGGTTCATCGAGCGCTACGAGCAGACCTACGGCGAGGGCTCAGCGTTCGTCGGAGCGGGAACGCAGATCGGACTGTTCCGCGTGCTCGCGAGAGGCAGGCTGCACACCCCGGCGCTGCCCCAGGTGCCGGAGCGCGAGACGAACCCCGCCGGCAGGCGCGAGGTCTACTGGCGCGAGCACTCAGGCTTCGTGCAGACGCCGATCTATGACGGCGCACAGCTTGGCGCGGCGGCGAGCATCTCTGGGCCGGCGATCGTCGAGCTGCCGGACACCACCGTCGTCATCCCACCAGGCGCAACGGCGAACGTCGACCGCTTCGGCAGCATCATCATCGACGTCGGCGCAGAGAGCGGGCACGGGTCGGGAGCCGGCACCCAGGCGGCGTGAAGTGCAGGCGCCGTGAGGAAGATCTGACAAAGGAGGTTGACTGGCATGGCGAGCGCAACTGAGATCAAGTGGGATGGCACGACCTACCCCTACATGCCGCCGAAGCGTGAGGAGATGAAGATCCATCCCTCGCTCACGCTGCATGAAGGCGGCCATCGCGATGTCGACCCCGTCACCCATGAGGTGCTCCGTCACGCCCTCTGGAACGTCAACGTCGAGCATGGCAACACGCTCATGAAGATCTCAGGCTCCCCGATCTGCGCCTTCGGGCACGACTTCAACCCCGCGATCCTCGACGAGCGGGGCGACTTCGTCTTCTTCGGGCCCTTCCTCCAGTATCTCGCCGCGGCGACGAGCTCCGCCGTCAAGTGGACGCTCGAATACCGCTCGGAGAACCCTGGGATCCGACCTGGCGACATGTTCCTGTTCAACGACCCCTGGGTCGCCTCCACCCACCAGTCGGACGTCGGCGTCATCGCACCCGTGTTCGTCGGCGATGAGCTCTTCTGCTGGGTCGGCAACACCGTTCACCAGTGGGACACGGGCGGCACCGCGCCTGGCGGGTTCAACCCGATCGCGGTCGACGTCTTCTGGGAGTCGCCATGCATCCCGCCCGTCAAGATCGTCGAAGCAGGCCTCCTCAGGCGCGACATCGAAGAGCACTACACGCGCACCTCACGGATGCGCGAGCTCGTCGCGCTCGACCTGCGCGCGGAGGTGACTGGCACGAAGGTCGCCGTCGAGCGCATCCTCAGGCTCGTCGAGCGCTATGGAGCGGAGACGGTGAAGTCGACGATGCGCAAGCTCCAGGACGACTCTGAGGCCGCCTTCGTCAGCCGCCTGCAGACGATCCCTGACGGCACCTGGACGGCGGAGGGCTGGATGGAGGTCGCGCTGCCTGGCGACCGCGGCCTCTACAAGAACCGCCTCACGCTCACCAAGCGCGGCGATCGGCTCATCTTCTCGAATCGAGGCTCAGCGCCTCAGGGGGGAACGCTCTCAGGGGTCTTCTGCGCCTGGAAGGGCGCGGTCGTCTCGATGCTCAACTCGACGATGCTCTTCGACCAGATGTTCTGCATAGAGGGCGCGCTTCGCCACTGCGACTTCGACGTCGAGCCGGGAACGATCACCTGCGCAACCCACCCTGCCGCCGTCTCTGGCGCACCTGCGCTCACCCTGCTGCAGAGCATCGGCCTCGGCGGGCTCACCGTCTCGAAGATGCTCGCCACCTCCTCGGATGAGAGCCTTCGCTCTGAGGTCCAGAGCTGCATGGGCGAGCTGTGCTTCCCGATCAACGGCTTCGCAGGCACCGACCAGCGCGGCAACCCCTACTCCTCGTTCCTGCTCGACCCCGTCGGCGCGGCGCTTGCCGCGCTGTCCTGGCGCGACGGGCAGGACACGGGCGGCTGGCCGTGGGACCTGCAGTCGACGATGCCGAACGTCGAGGACAACGAGCTCTTCTACCCGATCCTCTACCTCTGGCGCAGAGAGCTGCCAGACTCCGGCGGCGCAGGCAAGTTCCGCGGCGGCAATGGCGCCGACGCAGGGATAGTGCCGCACAAGACGGACTCGATCAGCTGGGTGACGATCACGAGCGAGGTCGCGATCCCAGGACCTGGGCTGTTCGGCGGCTACCCCTCCTCGACGAACAGCTACCTGTTCGTCAAGGGCGCGAATGCGCGCGAGCAGGCGGCGGCGACAGGCAGGATGCCCACCGATCCCTCTCAGCTTCATGGCGAGCACGAATGGGTTGCGGCGAAGTCGTTCGACAAGGCGCCGACGCCGCAGGACGTGTGGGTGTTCGGGTGGGCGGGCGCAGCTGGATACGGCGATCCGCTCGAGCGGGAGCCGGAGGCGGTGCGCGACGACGTCGCGGCGGGCCGCGTCAGCCGTGAGTGGGCTCACCGCGCCTACGGCGTCGTGCTCACTGGGCCCGACGATCAGCCGGCCCTCGACGCGCAGGCGACGAAGCAGAGGCGCCAGGAGATGGTCGCGGAGCGGCTGGAGCAGGCAAAGCCGTGGGCTGGCGATGCTCAGCAGGAGCAGGGCGGCGATGGCCCCACGCCCCCTGACGGTCAGATCAGCGAGTATGTCCACGTCAGCAAAGGGGAGATGTTCGCCGATGGCGTCAACCTCGGGCCTGCGAGCGGCAACTACAAGCTTCGGGCGCTCGTGCGCGACCTGCCGCTCACAGAGGCGAATCCTCAGGTCCGCGACCCTGCGATATACACGGACAGCGACGTGAAGTTCCGCCAGATCATCGCCCCAGGCACAGGGCGCCTGCTCGAGACGGAGATCGTCGTCGATGGCGCGCCGCCGCAGTGGGATCTGCGGCCGGGGCAGGTCTGAGCGCCGGCGGGGCGACCGCGCCTCATCTCCCGTCGGGCACAACCGCGAACGCGATCACCACGTACTGGATCGCGGCCGCGGCGACGACCAGCGCGTGGAAGAGCTCGTGGTAGCCGAAGACGGCTGGCGCGGGATCTGGGCGTTCGCGCGCGTAGATCACGGCCCCGGCGACGTAGAGCATGCCGCCGAGGGCGATGCCAGCCGTTGCGGGCCAGCCGATCGCTGCAGGCAGCAGGCCAAGCGCCGCGGCGGACACCAGGCCAAGCGCCACGTAGACAACCGTGAAGAGCCACTTCGGCGCGCCTATGAACAGACTGTTCGACAGCGCGCCGAGGGCTGCGCCCGCCCACACCGCCCACAGCAGCGCCTGCGAGAGGGGCCCATGTAGAGCAAGCACCGCGACGGGGGTGTAGGTGCCGGCGATCAGCACGAAGATCATCGTGTGATCGAGCCTCCTCATCCACTGCCGCACAGACGGCCGCCAGGTCACTCGGTGATAGAGGGCGCTCGTGCCGAACAGCGCGCAGACCGCGCCTGCATAGACGGCTGCCGCTGCCCTCGCCAACCCTGCGGAGGCGCTTGCCACAAGCGCGGCGCCGCACCCCAGCGAGACGAGGAACGCGTACTGGTGGAGCACCCCACGCAGCCTCGGCTTCACGGCGGGAGCCTCGTCTGCCGCGCTCACAGGCACCTTCGCGACGAATCCGAGTGCACCCGCCGAAGCGCATGTGACTGCCCCCCTGAGCGGTGCCTGAAGCGCCGGCGCAGGCTCGACCTCGCCTCCACACCGCCAGCCACAGCATCAGCGCGCAGCATCGACTTAGGGTACCCTAAGTCGATTGCGCGACAGGCCGCCCACTGCGGCCCGGCTCGCGCTCTGCGAGGACCTCTGCCGACGGGTGAGATCGCCCGCCTTCATCTCAGCTCTCAGCGGAGCGCCATCTCCATCAGATAGGCGAGCAGCAGCCCTGCGCCGGGTCCCACCACCCAGCCGCGGAGAATCGCAGTCAGCTGCCTGCGATTCACCGTCTCGCGGCCACGGGCGATGCCGGCGCCCGCCATCGCAGCGATCAATGCCTGGTTCATCGAGGTGAAGAGCCCCTCGCTCACCGCGAGGATCACGACGAGCGCCTGAACGCCTTGAGCGGCGCTCGCCATCGCGAGATCGAGCTCGACGACGTCGAAGGCCACCCTGCGAAGGATGCGGCTGCCCCAGGCGAGGGCGCCGACGAACATGCCCGCGCCGCCGATCGCGCCTGCCGCCGTCGGCGAGGAGGTGAAGTGGACGAGCAGCAGCACACCTGTCGCGTTTGCGACGTCGTTCGAGCCCATCACGAAGGATGCGGCGATGCCGACGAGGACCATCACTGCCGGCAGCGCCTTCAGCGCGGCAACGGCGAGCCCCGGATGCGCTGGCCGCTCTGCCGCCGCCTCACGCAGAAGGTCGGCAGGCAGCGGGTGCGCAAGCCCAGGCAGCGACGCCGCGAGGTGGTCGTCGGGATGTCTCTCCGCAGCGCGCTGCACCAGCAGACGAGCCTGCTGCGCTGCCGCATGCTCCGGCACGATCGCGTCTGCGGCGCGCGTCAGCAGGAAGCCGAGCGCAGCTGAGGCAAGCGGCGCGCTCACCCACACGATCGCAAGCTCGATCACAGTCGACCAGCGCACCCGCAGGTTCGCCGCGAGTGCAGCTCCGATCACGCAGAAGACGAGGATCTGGATCGTCGAGGTCGGAAGGCGGAGGCGGTTGAAGCCCATCGTCAGCACCCCTGCGCACGCGACGATGACGATCGCGATGCTCGCGCGAGCATGCCCCTCTGCGATGAGGCGCAGGCCGACGGTGTGCTCGACGCTGCCGCTCGCAAACGTCGCCCCAAGCAGGGCGAAGATCGCGACGATCGCGAGGGCCGGCCACAGTGCGATGCAGCGTGAGGCATATGGCATGCCGACCGTCGCGCCGGTGTAGTGAGCGCCGAGATTGAACGCGAACAGCAGCACGAAGGCGAGCAGCAGAGCCTGCTGGAAGCCGGAGATCATCGGCCGCTCTGCACGGTCTCAGGGTCGCCCTCGAAGAGCGCCTTCTCCCGCTGCGCAGAAACCTCGAAGCGCAGCTCCCCAAGCACAGCGTCGCCCTCGAAGAGCGCCTTCTCCCGCTGCGCAGAAACCTCGAAGCGCAGCTCGCCCGGTGCCGCATCTGCCTCGCAGGACGCCTCCTCGAGCCCCCGATCGGCCCGGCCGGGCCGATCGCACCCACCCCAACCATTCATCGCCGCGTACTCTCTCTGTCGCCATGCTCGCTCATTCAGAGGGCCCTCCAGCGCACATCCTCGACCACCCCGCCTTTCACGACACCCCTGCGTGCGAGGCGGTGCGAACGGCGTCACCGCCCACCCTACGTAGTTGCCCCGACCGCCGATCCGCCCACTCTGCCGATGTCGAGGCCGGACGCCTGATGGAGCATCGAGGGCGATGTCAACTCCCGCAAGGCATTGGGAGAGCGCGAACGACCCGCCGAAAGACCGGGAGGGAGGGGTCAACGAGATGACGGACGCGCGCTTCGGCCGGCCTGAGCGACGCCTGCTCTTCGCGAACCGCCACGACGCTGGGCGGCAGCTCGCGGCGCTGCTCACCCGCTTCGAGGGCGAACTGCCCGTCGTCCTCGCAATCCCCCGCGGCGGCGTGCCCGTCGCAGCGGAGATCGCCGACGCCCTGTCCGCGCCGCTCGATCTCGTCGTCGTGCGCAAGATCGGCGCCCCAGGCAACCCTGAGTATGGGATCGGCGCCGTCGCTGAGGGCGGTGTCACCGTCCTCGACGAGGCGTCAGTGCGGTTGCTGAGCATCGGAGAGGAGCAGCTCCGCGTCCTCGTCTCCCAGGCGCAAAGGGAGCTTCACGAGCGGTTGAAGCGCTACGAGCACATGCGCTCTCCGCTCAACCTCTCCGGTCGCACGGCGGTCATCGTCGACGACGGTCTTGCGACTGGCCGGACTGCGATCGCTGCCGCGCGATCCGTCGCCGCCCGCGGCGCGCGACGCGTGATCCTCGCGGTCCCCGTCGCCGCGCGAAGCTCGATCCAGGAGCTGCGCGGAAGCGTCGATGAGGTCGTCGCCGCAAAGACGCCAAAGGATCTCTGGGCGATCGGCCTGTGGTATGAGGACTTCTCGCCAACAGGCGACGCAGAGATCGCAGCGCTGCTCGGCCAGCATGCGGACGTTCACCACGCCGCCGATGAGCCGATCGCCGACCCAGTCGAGCTCAGCGAGCAGACGATCTCTGCGCACGAGGAGTCGAGCTCTGAGGGCAGAGCCCCGCGGCAGGCTCACAGAACCTCACGAGAGGTCCGCATCGAGGTGGAGAAGGGGGTCTTCGCCACCGGCGATCTGGCGCTGCCCCCGAAGCCCTGCGGCGTCGTCGCGTTCGCCCATGGATCTGGGTCGAGTCGGCTCTCTCCGCGCAACCAGGCTGTCGCTGCGGCGCTGAACGCAGTCGGCATCGGGACGCTGCTCTTCGACCTGCTCGCCGCCGCTGAGGAGCAGGATCCTCGGAACGTGTTCGACACATCTCTGCTTGCGCGCCGACTGCTCGCCGCGACGCGCTGGCTCTGCGAGGAGCGGCAGACGCGCGACCTCGCGCTTGGCTGCTTCGGTGCGAGCACAGGAGCCGCGGCAGCCCTCATCGTCGCGGCGCAGGCACCTGAGGCGGTGAGAGCGGTCGTCTCGCGGGGAGGGCGGCCTGACCTCGCGATCCCACATCTGGCGAGAGTGCGCGCGCCAACGCTGCTGATCGTCGGCGGCGACGACCCAGAGGTGCTGAAGCTCAACCGCGACGCACAGACGCACCTTCGCTGCCTGAACGAGCTCGCGATCATCCCTGGGGCGACGCACCTGTTCGAGGAGCCTGGCGCGCTTGACGAGGTTTCGCGACTGGCAGGCGCGTGGTTTACGCGGCACCTCGCGCCGCTCTCCCCGACCGAGTGAGAGAAGAGCAGGCACAGTCGCGGAGCGGGCAGGCACGCTGATCGGCTCCCGCAGCGGCGATCAGAAGTGCCCACCGAGATGTCGCCCTGAGACGGTGCGGGTGTCCCCTGGCGCTGGGCGCAGGATCATCACCTCCGCGTCGGTGTGCGCCAGCAGCCACAACAGGTCGGACCCAGACAGTCCAGTGCCGCTGCTCTCCGTCGCCGCAACGATCACACGGTCGAATCGCTCCCGTTCCAGCAGCCTCGCGAGCGCGTGGCGGTAGGTGCGACCTGACTGCACGCGCGCATCGACTCTCACCCCCTCGGCAGCTGCCCGCTGCTCTATCGCCTCGAGCAGCGGCATGCCGACCCCTGACTGCCGTGGCAATGCGCTGTCGAGCGGGAGCGTCAAGGGCACTGTCGCAAGAAACGCCGGCATGAGGACCGCCTGCTCCGCGAGCGCGAGGCGGATCGCCGCCTCGAGCGCCCGTCTCGACAGCGTCGTCACGGTGAACGGCAGGAGGATCTGCCTGGTGCGCGCGACCGCAGGCAGGCGCCGCGCACGACGACGACGAATGTGAGCGCCGCCGAAGCCGAGGGCGAGCCCGAGGAGCAGCGCTGCGATGGGCAGTGCGACCGTCATGGCGTCGGTTCGTGCCGACGCGCACGGTCTGCGACGATCCGGACGTCCACCCCAGGCAGGCGGCTCATCAGCTGCTGCGGCAGCGGGGTGCGCAGCTTCGCGAGCCCGCGCGCGGTGCGTGATCGCCCCATCAGAATGTAGGTGGTACCGCGAGCCTCCGCAACCTGAGCGATCGTGCGCGCGAGATCGTCAGACTCCTCGACGAGCAACGTTGCGCCAAGCATCGATGCAAGCTGCCTGAGCGCAGCAAGCGCCGACTCCTGCGCTTGCGTCAGGGGTCTGCCTGGACGCTTCACCCACAAGAGGTCGAGGTCGGACCCGAGGCGCTGTGCGGAGCGCCAGGCACGGCGCACGAGCCGCTGGCTGCCTGGGTAGGGCTCGACGAGAGCGAGCAGGCGCTCGCTCACGGCCTGCGGCGCCTCACGGCTGACCAGCTCTTCGCGCGCGCCGACGACCTCGACATCGAGCCTCTTCGCCTCGACCTCCTCCGCCACCTGGCGCAACGCGATCTCGCGCAGCGCGGCAAGCGTCTCAATCCGGAAGAAGTTGTTGAGCGCAGTCTCGACGCGCTCTGGCGGGTAGACCTTGCCCGCTCGCAGCCTGTCGAGGAGCGCCTCAGGCGAGATGTCGATCAGAACCACCTCATCGGCTTCAGCGAGCACCCTGTCTGGGATCGTCTCGCGGATCGTGATCCCCGTCAGCTCGGCGATGCGGTCGTTCAGCGAGTCGAGATGTTGGACGTTCACGGTGGAGATGACGTCGATGCCGGCGGCGAGCACCTCCTCCACGTCCTCACAGCGCTTTGCATGCTCCACACCGGGCGCGTTCGTGTGAGCGAGCTCATCGATCAGGCACACCTCAGGAGCGCGCTGAAGGATGAGAGGAAGATCCATCTCGTGAAGGGTCGTCTCCCGGTAGCGAACAGGGCGTCGCGGCAGGACCTCGAGGCCCTCCGCAAGCGCGGCTGTGTCTTGCCGCCCGTGGGTCTCGAGAAGACCGACGACGACGTCGCAGCCCTGACTGAGGGCGGCGTGGCCTTCTTCGAGCATCCGAAACGTCTTGCCAACTCCAGCGGCCATGCCGAGAAAGATCTTGTGCCGGCCGCGACGCGCACCCCCGTTCCCGCAATCGCCGCGGTCCTCAGTGACATCGGGAGCGCCCGCTATCGTTTCTGTCTCTTGTGCGTTCACAGCATCGAGGAGCGCGAGCGACCGTAGGGCCTCAATCCGGCGCTTCTGTCGGCGCAGGCGATCGAGCCCCTCGCCGCGTCAGTGCTGCCAAGCCTGCGGCGCAGCTGCACGCACAGGCACCTCCAAGCGGCCCCACCGCGACACGTGAGGCACCTCCAAGCGGCCCCACCACGACGCGTGAGGCACCTCCAAGCGGCCCCACCGCGACACGTGAGGCGACCTTCGACGCTGTGCTCGAGCGAGTCGTCTACGAAAACACCGACACCGGCTTCACGATCGCACGGGTCAGCACTCAGCGCTCTGGACCTGAGCTTCTGACGGTTGTCGGCTCGCTGCTTGGAGCCCAAGTCGGGGAATGCCTTCGCCTCACAGGGCACTGGAGCAGGCATCCAAAGTATGGCAGGCAGTTTCTCGTCCACTCCTTCACCTCTGTGCTGCCCGCGACGATTCAAGGGATCCGGCGCTACCTCGGCTCGGGACTGATCAAGGGCATCGGGCCGATGATCGCCGAGCGGATGGTCGCACATTTCGGAGCTGAGATCCTCAGGATCATCGAAGAGCAGCCAAGCCGTCTCTCAGAGGTGCGCGGGCTGGGGCCAAAGCGGACGACGCGGATCGCTGAGGCGTGGGCGGAGCAGAAGGCGATCAAGGAGGTGATGGTGTTTCTCGCCGGAATCGGGGTCTCGACGTCGCTTGCCGCCCGAATATACAAGCGGTATCGAGACGATTCGATCGCGGTCGTGAGAGAGAACCCATACCGCCTCGCATCAGAGGTTTGGGGCATCGGATTCAAGACGGCAGACGCGATCGCGAAATCGATCGGCATCGCGGAGGACAGCCCTGAGCGGCTGAAGGCTGGACTGCAGTACGCGCTTTCCGAGGCCGCGGAGAACGGGCACTGCCACCTCCCTCAGCAGGAGCTGATCGAGCAGGCAGCGAAGATCCTCGACGTCGAGCCACCGCTCCTTCTGCCCTGCATCGAGGCGCTCGTCGCACAGGGAGGCGTCATCCGAGAGGTGGTTGCAGGGCGCCTCGGCGCAGGCAACCCCCCCGCCGCGCTCAACACCGGTACCGGCGAGCCGGTCACAGCTGTCTATCTCGTCCCCTTCCATCAGGCTGAGCGCCTGCTCGCGGATCGGCTCCTTCAGCTGCTTCGCTCGAAGAAGGAGCGAATGCCGACCTTTCTCGACGTCAAGTGGCAGAGGGCGTTTCTATGGCTGCGCCAGAGGACTGGACAGGAGCTCGTCGCAGGCCAGCGCGACGCGGTGCAGCTCGCGCTCAGCAGCAGGGTCGCCGTGCTCACTGGCGGTCCCGGCTGCGGCAAGAGCTTCACCGTCCGCTCGGTCGTCGCGCTCGCGAGAGCGAAGGGCGCGACCGTCGCGCTCGTTGCGCCGACCGGCCGCGCGGCGAAGCGGCTCGCTGAGCTCACCGGCCATCCAGCCTCCACCGTGCATCGGCTGCTCGAGCTGAAGCCGACAGGTGATCCGAGGTATCACCGCGACAACCCACTCGACGCCGATCTCGTCGTCGTCGACGAGTGCTCGATGATGGATGTGCTGCTCGCGAACAAGCTGCTGCGGGCAATCCCAGACGGCGCCCACCTGCTGCTCGTCGGCGACGTCGACCAGCTGCCGTCGGTCGGCGCTGGAGAAGTCCTGCGCGAGCTGATCGCCTCCGCCACGATACCGACGGTGCGCCTCACCCAGATCTTTCGTCAAGCGCAGCAGTCTGGCATCGTCGTCAACGCCCATCGCATCAACGATGGCAAGAGCCCGCATCTGCGCGGGTTTCCCGATTTTCACTGGTTCGACTGCGACCCCAGCACCGACAGCGACAGCGACGTCGATCCCGCTCAAAGGGCCGCGACGCTGCTCCTCGACATCGTCGTCAATCGCATCCCCGCGAAGTTCGGACTGCACCCCGTCCACGACATCCAGGTGCTCACGCCGATGCATCGCGGCGCCGCCGGCGCTGGAAGCCTCAATTCGCTGCTGCAGGAGGCGCTCAACCCTGAACGAGCCGAGACGGTCCAGAAGCGCTTCGGCGAGAAGGTCTTCCGCCTCGGAGACAAGGTCATCCAGCTTCGCAACAACTACAGCAAAGGCACGGCGGGGATCTTCAACGGCACTGTCGGAACTGTCAGCGACATCTCGCTCGAAGAGCAGAGCCTCATCGTGCGCACCGACGAGGATGAGGCCGTCCCCTACGACTTCGCCGAGCTCCACGAGCTCGCCCACGCCTACGCGATCACGATCCACCGCTCGCAGGGGAGCGAATACCCTGCGGTGGTCATCCCGCTCACCACCTCCTCCTGGATCATGCTGCAGCGCAACCTCCTCTACACAGGGATCACCCGCGCGAGGCGCCTCGTCGTTCTCGTCGGCTCACGCCGCGCGCTCGCGAAGGCGGTGCGCACGCCGGGCGCCGGCAGACGCCACACCGCCCTCGCCCACCGGCTGCAGGCATCTGCGTGAGCGTCGCGCTCAGCGGGCCAGCTCAGCGATCTGATCAGCGAGACTGCATCAGAGCCGATCAGACCCCGTGGTCCGCGCCATCACAGCAGCACAGAGCTCGGCGCGGCGCGAACCTTCGGAGCAGGCTCGACCTCGGCGGATGCCTGCTCGAGCGTCTGGCCTCGCGGCTCTGGCAGGGCAACGAGAGTCAGCAGAATCCCGACTGCCGACACCCCAGCCATCACGCCCATCACCCCGCTGATACCCGCTGAGGTGAGCAGGTTCGGGACGAGCAGAGCCCCGAGGAACGCTCCAAGCTTGCCGCCGGCCGCTGAGATGCCGTCGCCTGCGCCTCGAATCGAGGTCGGAAATATCTCGGAGGGGTAGACGAAGGTCGTCATGTTCGGGCCGAACTCTATGAAGAAGTAGCTGATCGCGAACAGGATCAGGAACACCCACACGTTCTGCACGACCCCTGGGATCAGCCAAATCGCACCGAATGCGATCGCCATCACCGTAAAGCCCTGCCACTGGATGCGCTTGCGTCCCATCCGGTCCAGCAGGCCGACAGCCACCCAGTAGCCCGGCAGCGCCGCGACGGAGAAGATCGCAAGCGAGATCAACGTGTGCGAGAGCAGCGTCCCATGCGGCTGCAGAGCCTTCAGGATCAGAGGGCTCGACACTGAATTGCCGTAGAAGGCTATGTCCATCAGGAACCACGACCCGGCTGTGCCGATCAGCCGCAGGAGGAACGGCTGCGATGTCAGTCTCGGGCGCATCCTGCCGCTGCTCGCGCTTCTCGCGCCGCTGCCGTTCCCGCTCACGTGCGCCCTGCGCGATCTCTCGCCGTCGTGTCCGTTCGTGCTGTGCTCCGTCGCCGCGACGGCTGCTGCGCCGTTCAGGGCTGCGCGCTCTCCAAGCGCCCATCTCACAGCTTCGGCGGTGCCCTCGATGTCGCCCTGCACGCTCAGGGTGTAGCGGGGGGTCTCGCGGATCTTGCGGCGCAGGTAGATCACGGAGGCTGCAGGAATCGCGCCGAGCGCAAGCATCAGCCGCCAGGACAGCGAGTTTGGAACCCCCGCGCCCATGAACAGCGAGGCTATCGCCGGACCCGCGAGCAGCCCGAAGCCCTGCATCGCAAACACCGTGCCGACCAGCCGCCCTCGTGACTTCCTGTTCGCATACTCCGAAGTGATGACCGCTGAGGTCGCGTAGTCGCCGCCGACGCCGTAGCCGACGAGGACCCGGAACATCAGCAGCGAGGTGAAGTTCCACGACAGCGCCGTCAGGATCGCTCCCACCGTCAGGATCGCGATCTCGACGCCGTACATGCGCTTGCGCCCGAACTTGTCCATCAGCCGACCGAACGTGAGCGCACCGCCGACGGAGGCGAGCAGGGAGATCGAGTTCAACAGCGAGATCTGCCCAGTGCTCAGGTGGAAGATCGGCGTGAGGATCACCGTCACCGTCCCGATGATGAACAGGTCGTAGGCGTCGGTGAAGAAGCCCATCCCCGCGGTGAAGACCGTCAGCCAGTGAAAGCGCGACAGCTGCGCCTCGTCGAGCGACCGATAGAGATCTGTGGCCTCCACCGCGGTCGGCTGCTCCTCCGCGGAATCCTGTCTTCTCAACTGCTGCTCCTCTCGCGCTCAGTGCTCGAAAACGATCGTTGCTGCCACCCTGCAGGCCACTACGGGCCGAAGCTCACTCATGAGGTCAGTCTGAAGGTCGATCGGGCGGCGAGTTGTGAACTGGTTGTGAATATCGCGTGAAGCCCGGCCCCGCCGGCTATCGCGGGAAGCGCAGCCCTTGCGGCCTCAGCCCTTGCGGCCTCAGCCCTTGCGGCCTCAGCCCTTGCGGCGCGCCGACCCGCAGCGACCTCAGGCGCCGCGCCAAGAACGGCGAGCGCAGGCTCCGGACCGCCAACCACATCTGCCCGTGCCGCTCCAAGCAGCTGCTCGCATCCAAAACGTCCCGTGTTCTGCGGCCTCATCCGTGCTCGAGCGTTCACGCGTCGTGCTCACCCGTCGTGAGCACGACTCACACTGACAGCGCGCTCGGACGGAACGTCATCGCTTCGACGTCGGCGCTCCTCAGCCCCTCTGCGGACGGTCGGCCGCTGGATGCCTCACCTGCCGCCTGCCTGCGAACCGCCGCGCAAGCAGCGCAAAGGCGACGCCGACGAGGAATGCCACGATGATCACCAAGATCAAAGGCGCTTTGCCGGAACCGAATATCCAGTCCACTTTCACGGTGTTCAGGTTCAGCACCGCGAACAGAACGAGCAGGATCGTCAGCACGATCCAAGCGGTGATCTGGGCGAGGCGCCTGCGATCGCCACGCCAGCGACTCATCAGAAGAACCCTATCCTGCTCGGCGGCCAGTAGGTCGCGAACGCTTCGCCGATGATCCAGCTCGTCGGCACTGGGCCCCAGAAGCGGCTGTCGTCGGAGTTGCCGCGATTGTCGCCCATCATGAACCAATGGCCCTTCGGCACCTCGATCGGCGTCGGGAAGTTGCACTCTGGGCTTGCGAGGCAGGGCTTCGTGTAGGTGGCCTTCTCGCGATGGTAGGGGCCGTTCCTGCCGCTCGTGCTCAGGTAGACGTCGCCTTCCCTTATGTACAGCCAGTCCCCCGGCCCTGCGACGACGCGCTTCACGAAGGTGACGCCGGCCTCCTTCGGGTAGGGCGATGCACACGCCGCGCCGCCGAAGCGCACCCTGTGCAGTTGCGGCCCGCAGAGTTCCTGCTCTGCCACCGAGGGAGGGTGGAACACGACGATCGAGCCGACTTCGGGGGTGCTGAAGTCTGAGCCGATGCGATCGACGAGGATCCGCTGGCCAACCGCCAGCGTCGGTTCCATCGATCCGCTTGGAATCCTGTAGGGCTTCACGAAGAAGGCCTGAATCAGATACACGAGGCCGACCGCGACAGCGATGATCACGACCAGCTCCCACAGTCCACCGAGCCGTGAGCGGCGGCGCCGTTCCGTCGAGGCCTCCTGGCGCCGCGACTTCAAGCCCGCTGGCATGCGCAACCTCGCACCTGCATCGGCATCGCCTTCACCGTCTGCATCGGCATCGCCTTCACCGTCTGCATCGGCATCGCCTTCACCGTCGCGTACTCGAGGAGCAGCCCTCCTGGCGGGGACACGACCGGCAGCCGAGGCGGGGCGGCCGCAGACCTGCGGCGCCAGACCACCTCTGACAACGTCTTCGCAGCGAACGCTGCCGCCATGTCGCTCAGCACCTCGGCATCGAGCATCTCGAGAGCCTCTCAGCCTAGCTGCAGGCGACCCTTCGCGCGGCGGTTCACGAAGGCCGGCTCGGTGCGCCTCTCGTGCAGCGGTGCGCCTCTCGTGCAGCGGTGCGCCCGGTCCGACGCGCGAGCTCACTGGACCAGCCAGATTCTCGAGACCCCCATCGACCGCTTCGAGCTCTCGCCTCTCAGAAAGAGAGCCCGAAGGCGCAGCGCGCCCTCTCCGGCTCAGGAGGCGATCAGCTTCTTCAGCCGCTCAGGAAGGACTGCGATCACGTCATCGATCTCGCCGCTCGCGATGTGGCGCTTCAACAGGGCTGAGACGGCGGCGACTGCGAGAGACGCCTCAGTCCTGCCGCCGAGTCGCCCCTCTGTCGCCACGTGGTCGAGGAACTCCTCCACATCCCTCATCGGCAGAGGCGTCCGGCTTGGGTTCCAGTCCTCGTAGTAGATGCCGCGGATCATCGTCGGCAGCTCAGAGGCGAATGCTGCGGCAGACTCGACGGTCAAGCGATCGCGCAGCGTGTGCAGGACGGCACGCAACGCGCGATACGCGTAGCGACGGTCGCTCACACCGAGCTCGGCGGCAAGCTCCTTCAGCCATATGTGCATCTTCTCGGTGCTGCGCTCGATTATGCTCGGGTCGAGGTCGCTCACAGCTGCTCCTGAGTGCTCCGTTGGTTCGCCGTACCAGGCAAACGTGCCACGGACAGGTGCATCGCACATCGCCTGCTTCTACTGAGCGCAGAGCGGGAGACGCCGCACCATGGCGGCGCGGTCGACGAACCACCTGATCGCGACCAGCCGCGCTCCTCGGATACGGGTGGGCAGATCGAGGCCTCCATCAGAGCCCTGGCGATTCAGGACGGTTCGGCGGCGAGCTCTGCGAGCAGCGCGTCTGGCGTGATGATGGAATTCCCCCGATCTTGCGGAGTCCTGAGCACTTGCGGCGCAAGCGTCGCTGGAGGGATGGACTGGGATGCCGAAATCGAAGTGGAGCGCTCCACCGCGAGCCAGAGACGGCGAGCGTGGCGTAGCAGCCGCTTGCTGGGGCCTCCTGCCTGATATGGCTGTCGGTTTGTCAAGTGTGCAGCACCGGATGCCCGCGGCTGGGCGGGCATCCGGGTCGGTCAAGGGGGCGGCGGGCCTGGCGGGTGCGCGACGCGCGGTCAGGCTGATATGCGCGGATTGGCTACCGCAGGACCGGGTTTCGTCGTGAGAGCCCGCTGTCTAGGATCGAGCGTGGCCCCGGGTGGGGCTGCTCATAGCCACATCGCGGATGCTCTCGCGCGTGGTGGCCAGGTTGTTCCCGCCGCCTCCTTGACCGACGTGGTGCTTGAGCGCTCAGTCGGCGTTCGCGATCGCCCAGCAGAACCCGGCGAGCTCTCGGGCGACAGCGACCGCGACGATCGTCTTGCGCTTGCCGCGGTCGCTGTCCAGCCGGCGCCAGGTGCGGTGCAGGCGCTGCTGCGCCTTCCAGGAGAGTGCGATCACGTGTGGTGGCTGGTGTTCCTGGCGGCGGCGCAGCGCGACGCCCTTCGAGGGTGCCCTGCGGCAGTGCCAGGCCGCCTCGACGAGCAGGCGTCGTGCATGACGGGACCCGGACTTCGTGATCGCTCCCTGCCGGCGCGTCTGCCCGCTGCTGTGCTCCGAGGGCACGACGCCCAGGAAGCTCATCAGCTGCCCTGCGCGCGGGAAGCGCTCCCAGTCGCCGATCTCCGCGCACAACCCGACAGCGGAGAGCGTGTCGATCCCGCGCAGGCAGCGCAAACGTTCGACGGTCTGCGCCCACGGCGAGCCGGGCACCAGCTGCCCGATCGCGCTCTCCAAGCTCTGCCGGCGCACCAGCAGCGCGTCGATCGCGCCGAGATAGTCGAGCATCGTGACCTGTGCGCCCCGGTCGCCGAGATCGAGGCGTCCGAGCCAGTCGCGGTGGCGAGTACTCCAGTTCTTGCCGGGGCCATCGAAGCTGACCTCGTGGCGCAACAGCAGCTTGCTGAGACGGTGGCGGGCGCGCATCAGATCACCGCGGATGTCCTCGCGTGCCCGGACCAGATCGCGCAGCGCCTCCTCCTCAGTGCTCGGGACCCTGACCGGGTGCAGGCCGTCGACCATCAACAGCCGCACGAGTCGCTCCGCGTCACGCCTGTCGGTCTTCACGCGATCCTGGGAGGGACGCTCGATCTTCCCCGGCACCGCCACCACACACTCAATGCCGGCATCCGCGAGCGCTCTGGCGAGCGTGAACCCCGTCGGCCCGGCCTCATACGCTACGCGCGTCGAACCCGGCAAGCCGGCGCAGAACTCCACCACCGCGCTCGTCCTGCCAGAGAGCCTGCGCGAGCGCATCTCGCCCGACTCCCGGTCCACCGTGACCGCGACCACCTTCGCCGCATGTACATCCAACCCCACGAACGTCCTAACCTGCGCCATGGTCGGCACCTCCATGATTGCGGTCGGCGCCCAGGCCATTCCTGGACGCTCAACCCGCGCACCTCATGCGCGGGTGCCGACCCTCACACCCCAACCGGACGCCAGAGAACGGCGTCACATATGGTCTAGGACTCCCGTGCCGAGTGCCGCGCGTACCGTCAGCGCCTCGCGCTTCCAGCCCGCGTCGATGTACTTTCCCTCGAAGCCCAACTTGCCGATCCGGGGGCCGCAGAAGTCGACCTCCTTGCCGGAGGTTCTCTGGTACATGACGTCGCTGAAGCGTGCATAGGAGCCGGGCTGCTCGCGCTCGATGTTGCGCAGCAGCTCGATGCCGAGCTGCTGCTCGGTAAGGACCGAAGCGTCGGCCTCAGCGAGCGCGCCGTGGCTGCGCAACGACGCCATACGTGCCAGCAGGGGGTCTATGAAGTAGTACTTAGACTGCGCGGAGAGCTTCGGCGTGTTGCCCTCGCGCCGGCGGCAGGGCCACGCCAGATACGCGAAGATGAGATCCTGCAGCCGCGCCTTGGCGGTGTGGTGACTCTCTACGCCGATGTCACTGCGCAGCGACTCGATCGCCAGCGGACTGGCCAGACTGCGGGTCAGGCGCGCGAGCATCGCCTGCACCTGCGCGGGGCTTGTGCCGGCGCCGCGCAGCGCCTCCCCGGCCGTCACGTCCCACAACGCGCGCAGGAAATCAGTCCGGACATCGCCGTGTGCGATCTGGTCGCTGACAGCGCGAGGGAAGCCGCCCACCCGCAGGTACAGCTCCCAGGTGGAAAGCAGCACGTCCAGCCACGGCAGCAGCTGGTTGAACGCGGCGTCGACCTCGCCCGACATGAACTCGCAAGCCATCACCGGCTCCGGGGCAGGCAGATCGTTCAGTCCCATCGCGTGCGCGAATCGGCGAAAGCCCATCGGCAGCAGCAGACGGTCTGAGTGGCCCGCACCGCCAAGCCGGCCGGCGAGCTGCTTTTGCGCGTCGGCCAGGTCACGCGCCGAGGAGCCGCTCAGGACCACGCAGTCATCACCGAACGCGGTGTTATCGCGCAGCCACTTGATCGCCTCTGGCCACGCCGGAACACTGGTGATCTCATCCAAGAACCGGTAGCGCTCCCCCTCCAGCCCTCGCGTGAGCACCGCAAGCGCCGCGTTGACCAGCCGCTGCAGATCCCCGCGGCCAAGCTCATCACAGGCGAAATGGATGATCCTGCGAGGCTCCACTCCACTTTGGATCAGCCGTGAGATCGCCCGCTTGATCTCCAAGCTCTTGCCGGCCCGCCGCGGGCCCCGCAGCACATACAAGCCGTCGGGCAGCACATCAGACAGCGGCGAAGGATCATAGTCCAGCGTGGTGGCCGCCAAAGCACGCAGATCGCGGTCCTTGCGCTCCCACCCAGGGTCGCGCCACCACGCGTTCCCAGCCGCAAGAGCACGCGTCAGCTGACCCTCATTCACACCCCACCCTGGCACGAACGCCGAAAACCCATGCTATTTCGGCACCATGACGCAGATAAGCCACCCATTATCGGCTCTGAAACGCCGACGTATCTGCAAAAGAATCGAGCTGGCGCTGCGATAGCACTGCAATAGACAACCACCACCTCAACGCCCATGCGCCGCCGGCGATCGCAGCCTGAACGCTCAAAGCGCTCCACGCAGAGACCTGCGGCGACCACGACCGCGAGCCGGCGACCTCAAAGACGTCCGCAGAGCCCGTCCGGGCGGGCTGGGATGCTTCATCGAGACGACCCGGCAGCTCTCCAGCAGCGCTACCGGCGCCCCGCTGACGGACGAAGGCCCGCCGACGATAACGCCGACAGCCCCAAACGTGAACTGAGAAGGCCTTCAAACGTGAAGACCTGAAGGCGGGAGCGACGGGGGTTGAACCCGCGATTGTCACCCCGCTGATCGAGATCCGCTTGTGAATCGGTCGTCGGCTGATGGGCGTCGAGCGGAGCGCGAGGTGATCTGGCGATCGTACTGGCGGAGCATGACGTTCTCAGGGGGCGTAGCGTCGATGCAGCATCAGCGAGTTGCCCTCGCTGTCGGTGAAGAACGCCATCTTGCGCATGCCGGTGTCGTGTTCTCCGCTGAACTGGACACCACGCTCCTCAAGCTCACGCTTGACCTGGGGAACGTCTGGTACCCGAAGCGCAATCGGGGCCGTGTGTGGCACAAAGACCCTCCCCATCTGAGTCGGATCGGTGAGATAGAGCGAAACATTGCCGGTCTCGATCTCGGGCCAGTTCTCATCCCAGTCAGGGCTCTGCATCTGGAGAACATCGCGATAGAACGCCCTTGCGCGCTCCATGTTCTCAACTGGGATCGAGACGAAGTCAGTGCGTTGAAAGGTCATGCGTCGCATTCTGGCGTCGGTACGCGCCCTCACCTTGGAAAAATGCGACAGATGTCAGGTCAGGTCGTCACCCCGCGCTCAGCATCGCGCGTCACGGGAATGATTCGCGTGACCCCAGACTGGGATCTCGCCGACCTGATCGAGCAACACTGGATCGTTGCCTGGGACCGTCGCGGTCAGGCACCGATCCGCCGAGAGGTGCTACCCGATCCGTCCGTCAATCTCGCCGTGGAGCCTTCCGGCGGGTTGCTGTACGGCGTGGGATCGGGGTACTCGGTTCGCGAGCTGGAGGGGCACGGGACGGTGATTGGGACGAAGTTTCGGCCGGGCGCCTTCTCAGGTTTCGTTCCCGGATCGGTATCCGCGCTGTCGGGGCGAGTGCTGACTCTGTCGGACGCGTTCGGCAGGGCGGGCGCAGAGCTCGACTCAAGGTTGGCCGCCGTGACAGACATTACGGCGGTGATCACCGAGGTCAGTCGGTTCGTACGCGCCCATCGGCCAGCGCCTGATGGTCGGCGGTCACTCGCCATGGAGATCGTGGAAGCCATGCGCGTCGCCACCCCCGATACCCCCGTAACTGAGATCGCGGCCAGCTTTGCGTTGTCGGTGCGCACGCTGCAGCGGCTGTTCACCGAGCACGTCGGCACGACGCCCAAGCAGGTCCTCCAGCGCTACCGCCGCCAATCGGCAATCGACCGGCTCAGCGAGGAGACAGACACGAACATCGCCCGGCTCGCCGCCGAACTCGGCTACAGCGATCAGTCGCACCTGGCCCGTGACCTCGACGCCACGCTTGGCCGCAGCCCTTCAGCCGTCAGGGCGTCGTCGAACCACGATCTCAGCAGTGATGCGATATAGTGATGCGCATGACTCGCACCACTGTTGATGTCGATGATCGTGCGCTTGAAGACGCACGGCGTGAGCTGGGGACCACTGGGTTGAGTGAGACGGTGAACGCGGCTCTGCGCGATGCAGCGCGCCGGCGCGCGCTCAAGGACTTTGATGTGGTGCGCGACATCGATGGCACGCCCGGAGAGGTCGCTGCCGGCCGGGAGCAGTCCTGAACGCAGACTCAAGGCTCGAACCCGTGCGGCTCGAGCGGTCGGCGCTGTTCGATACCGGCGTTTGGACATGGGCGCGGGATCGACGCTTTCCTGCGCTTGCCGAGTGGTTCAACCAGGCGGTCGCTTCCGGACTCGTGCTGGTATGCGATCTCGTCGTGCTCGAGCTAGTTCGGCTCTCACCGAACGAGCGGCGCGCACAGGAGGTCTCCCGACGACTGTCCTCGTTCGAGTCGGTCCCGATGCCCGGCGACCTATGGGATGACGCACGCCATCTACAACTGTCACTTGCGAACAACGCCGACCACCGTCGCGTGCCGCCGACTGACCTCCTGCTTGCGACGGCCGCCCGGCACGCGAACGTCGAACTCATCCACTATGACCGAGACTACGAGCGGATCTCCGCGGTCAGTGACCTAAAGCACCGCTGGTTCGTTCCCGATGGCACCCTAGCCGAGTAGCAGCCTGCCGACGCCAAAACAACGCGTGCGACAACCCCAGATCGGAAACACCGGGGTGACGGAACGGCTTTATGCGGGAGCGACGGGACTCCAACCCGGCAGCCGTCCCCCGCGACGATCTCTGGAACCCACGACGCCTGTCGAACTCGCTTCGCGCCCGAAGCTGTCGTCCGCAGGCTTGAAGATCGAGAGCAACCGGACGACCCCGAAATCGGTCATCTCGCACGCCGCTCGCACAAAATGGAACCACAATGGAACCACGACGCCCAGAAAAAACGCCGGATCGCCCGTAAACACAGGCGATCCGGCGTATTAGGTGTTCACGCTTGGCCCTTTGCAGGGGTTTTTCGCGCTGGTTGGCGCGCCGACCACAGCTCAAGCGGCGTTCGACCACACCGGCGCAAGCCCTCAGCGCTCACGCTGCGTGCGGGTGCGGAGCTTCTCGCTGGTGCGGGGCTTCTCGCTCCATCCCTCGGCGCGTTGGGCGCTGGCGATGGAGAGAGCCTCGATCTGCTTGACGAGTGTGCGCAGGCGGCGGTGGTTCTCGATCCAGGGCAGGTAGCGCTCGCGCTGCTCGGCTGAGAGCAGCTGGGCGACGGTGCGCCCGCGCACCGTGCGCGTCCAATAGGCGTAGGGGCCGTGACGCTTGGCGGGGTCTTGCCTGCAGGCGCAGCCGGGATTGCCGCAGCAGAGCTTGCGCTCGGAGATCGTCCCGGGTAGGCAGAAGCCGAGTCCCTGAAGCTCTCTGAGCAGCCCTTCCAGCTGCCGCTGCTCGCCCTGTGCGCGCTTGGCCATGTCCTTGCCTCCGCCCGACACTGTGTCTTCCGCCTCGACCTACTGCTGCCACATAGTAGGTATGAGCGCCATCACCGACCGCACAGGGAATCCTCGCAGGGCCGCCGAGGCGGTGGCACGGGCGATCTGCGCCTACCGCCCGCATGCGATGAGCGAGGCGGCGGGCGTCTTCGCGCGGGAGGTGGTGGCGGCCGCCTTCGCCTGCGATGGCCTGATCATCGGCGGGCGCGATCCGGCGCGCAGGAACATCACAGACCCGCTCACCGCCGCGCTCTCTGCCGACCCGTGCCTGCCGCGCCTTCAGGCGGGACGGCTGCGCTCCACCTGGCTTCATCGGTGCGCACAGCTGATCGGCCTGCAGGCGTTCATGGCCGCCGCCTGCTCATCGGCATCCTCATCTGCCTCTCAGACGATCGTCC
This sequence comes from Actinomycetes bacterium, assembly GCA_021792455.1. Lineage (GTDB taxonomy): Bacteria > Actinomycetota > Thermoleophilia > Solirubrobacterales > Solirubrobacteraceae > Palsa-744. Next base: position 44,978 of record JAJYUP010000010.1, read on the forward strand.
CGCGCACCTGGCAGGAGTCCACCGCTCGTTGCCCGGCCTGCCCGAGACAGGGAAGCTGCGCCTGGGCGTGATCGTCTCCTGGAAGAGCGGGCCGCACCTGCTGAGCTACCGGCAGACCGAGCGCACCTTCGGCCTGCTCGTCAAGGCGCTCTCCAAGGATCACCCCGACGGTCGCCCAAGCCGGATCCTCGCCGAGATCACGGACGCGCTCACCGAGGCGAGCGTGCAGGTCGCGGGCGCCCCCGACACGGGCTCCCATGCGATCGACTGGACAGGCTGTGAGTCCTTCGGGCGCCCGCCCCGCAAGAGCCGGGCGGCCGCGCAAGAGGACGCCGCCGCGCAGCAGAGCGCCGCGAGCGGCAAGGCGCAGATGAGAGGCACAGAGAAAGACGACACTGCCGATCGCTACCCATCAGGCGCCGATCAACAGCCGCAGGGAGCCTGCGCCGACCCGGAGGCCGCATGGGGGCATCGGAGAGTCAACCATCCCTCAAAGAGCGAGATGTTCTTCGGGTATCACCTGCAGGCCGCCACGATCGTCGAGCAAGAGCACGGGCCGCAGATCCCGGAACTGGTGCTCTACTGCCCCTCAACCCCGAAGGCGCTCTTTGAGCTCGGCCCGCCGGCACCAGGGGCCACTGAAGAGGAGCTCGCCATCCACGACGACAAGACAGCAGAGCTCGCCTGCTGCAGGCAGCAGACGATCACGATCCCGCCGAGCGTGACCGCCAAGACCGCCCAGAAGCACGACTATCCCTCCAAGGCGCACCGGCACTCCTGCGCCCGCCGCACCGCCGTCGAGCGCACCTTCTCACGCCTGCACGACCCGGCCTCAACCGAGATCTCCCGCGGATGGAGTCGGATCATGGGGCTCACGGGCAACGCGATCATGCTCGCCTGCGCCGCCATCATCGCCAACATCGCAACAGCCGACGCCTTCACCGCGCGCCAAGCCGAGGATCGACGGCGTGCTGAGCACAGGCTGCCGCCACGGCGCCGGGCAAGGCGCCGGCGCAGACGAGGAGAGGGCCTCCACGAGCTCACCGCAAACGCCAACGCGCCGCCGGCGACCTGAGCCTGAACGCTCAAAGCGCTCCACGCAGAGACCCGCGGCGAGGTCGACCGCAGGCCGGCGGCCTCAGAGACCTCCGCAGAGCCCGTCCGGGCGGGCTGAGATCCTTCATCGAGCCGGCGGCGCCGCCCCCGGCAGCAGCACCAGCGCCCCGGCACACGAAGAGCCCGCGGGCAAGACGGCCAGCGAGCCCCAAACGTGAACTGAGAAGGCCTTCAAACGTGAAGACCTGAAAGCGGGAGCGACGGGACTCGAACCCGCACTGTACACCGCATCGAGATACGGTTCTGATGCCTGTCGGCGGTAGCGTCGCCCGGCCGTTTCTAGGGTTTTCTATCGCGGCAAGTTCTCTCGATAGAAAGTGCTAGAAAGACGGGAGTGCAGAAGCGCGAGAACCCCTACACGCCCGGCGCAGGCCGCAAGCCGCCGATGCTCGCTGGGCGTGACGCAGACCTCGAGAACTTCCAAGGACTGATCGCGCGGCTGGCCTCGGGAGACTATGAGCGCAGCCTGATCTACTCCGGGCTGCGCGGCGTGGGCAAGACGGTTCTGCTGATGGAGCTCGATGTACTCGCGAGCGAGGCAGGCTGGGCGAGCACCGACGTTCAGGAGGTTGGCTCCCAGCCCGACTTCCGAGTTACGTTCGCGCGGATGGCCGCACGACTGCTGCGGGAGATGAGCCGGCGGCATCGGATCAAGGAGCGCGTCGACCGGGCGCTGAGCGTGGTCAAGGCGTTCAGCGTCGTCGCGCCGGCCGGGGTGCAGTTCAAGCTCGACGTGGACGCCGCCTCCGGGATCGCTGACTCCGGCGATCCGGAGCAGGACCTCTCGGACCTGGTGCAAGAGATAGGCGAGGTTGCGCAGGCGACCGGCGCCGGCGCGCTGTTCCTGATCGACGAGATGCACAACCTGGACTCTGCATCGTTGGCGGCGATCTGCATCGCGTTTCAGGCTGTCAGCCGCCGCGGTCTGCCGGTCGCGCTCGTCGGCGCTGGTCTACCCGACCTCCAAGTTCGATTGATGGCGGCCAAGCCGTATGCCGATCGGTTGTTTGAGTACCACGAACTCGGCCGCCTCGCCGACGCCGCCGCGCGAGCGGCGCTGATCCAGCCCGCCGCAACTCGCGGCGTCGAGTTGGAGGAGCGGGCCGCTCAAGCGGTGCTGCGCGAGTCGGCCGGCTATCCGTACTTCTTGCAGGAGTACGGCTTGGAGCTCTGGAACCACGCCGAGACCTCGCCGATCACTGGACCTCCCCCGGTTTCGTGGAGTCAGGTTGCTGTTGTCGTAGTAGCTGTGGATAACCCTCGGTTATCAACAGTTTTTTCGCGCGCGCCCGCGCGTGTGCCCGCGCGCGCGAGGCCGTCGGGGTCGCCGGCGGCGTGGTCCTCCTCGTACTCGACAGGGGAGCGCATCCCGAGCGTGCTGTGAAGCCGGATCGGGTTGTAGAACCCCTCGATGTACTCAAAGATCGCCGAGCGCAGCTGGGCGCGGGTCGCCCAGCCGCCCGGCGGCGGGTCGTGCAGGAGCCTCTCCTTGGTCAGGGTCGCGAAGAACGTCTCCGCGACCGCGTTGGCATTCGCCTTCGACTGCGCTCGATCGGCCGGTTGAGCAGCGGACCGTTCGGGTGAACCATCCGTTCCATCCTTGGTGCGGGCGCGAGCTTTGCTTCGTTGCCGTGCGGCAGACCTGGGGCGAGGACCGCGTCTTCTTCACCGATGATGAGGGGCGGCTTCGCTCGCTGCCCAGGGCTTGGACGGACGCCGCCGATGTCGATCCGGTCGTGGCGCTCGCAGCGGGGCGAAGTGCCTTCCGGGTTGAGGATCTGCTGGAGCTCGCGGAGCTGCTCGATCGGCTTGGTCGCGCTGGCGAAGACGGCGAGGGCGTCAAGGAGATTATGCCGTGAGTGTAAATAGGATTGCGCCGGCGGGCTTGCGCATGCCGCTCGGCTTGTCATCAGCGTCTTTCAGAGTTCGCAGTCTGAGAGCGATAATGAGGCGGTCGACGGCATCCTGCGCGTTGTTCCGTCCGCTAGGGGCGGCATAATGCTCTTGACATCAATTGGAGGAGCGGCCATGGCGCACTCGAGCGAAGATCCGAAGGTCAAGGCGCTGGCAGCGGAGCGCAGCCTCAACCCGCGCCCGCAGGCGGTCAGTGATGAGCAGTTCGCCTGCCAAGAGTTCCTGGACGCCCGCGATCTCGTGCAGGTCAAGTATGAGATGGTCCGCAGAGCGCGCGTGGAGGGGCAGAGCGTCTCGGCGGCGGCACGCTCCTTTGGCCTCTCGCGGCCGTCGTTCTATGCCGCCGCCGCAGCACTGGAGCAGGGCGGGCTGCAGGCGCTTCTGCCGCGCAGGCCCGGCCCGCGCCGCGCGCACAAGCTCAGCGGGGAGATCCTGGCGTTCGTGCGCGAGCGCCTCGCCAACGATGAGTCCTTGAGGGCGGCCGACATGGTGGAGGTGATCCAAGAGCGCTTCGGCGTGCGCGTTCACCCGCGTTCGATCGAGCGAGCGCTCAGCCGCTCAGAGCACCCCAAAAGTGGCGGAGGAGGCGAACGGTGATCGCAGCGACGCCGGCGGCGATGTCGAGCGCTATGAGCAGCTTCGCGCGCGGGCGCTCGCCGGCGAGGAGGAGACCTTCAGGATGGGGCTCGCTCTCTTTTATGCCCGCGGCCTCGCGGCGTGGGCGCGAGAGCTCAGAAGCATCGCCGCAGCACCTCCCGCCGTGGCCGAGCGGGGCGATGCCGGCGAGCTTGACGGCAACCGGCGCGATCTGGTCGCTGTGCTCACCACGATGGCGCTGGCGAGCATGGGCGAGGGGTGATCATCGGTGAGCGAGCTGCAAGGCGCCGCGGGCAAGGTGCAGGCGGCCCACCTGCAGCGCACCGCCTATCTGTATGTGCGCCAGTCGAGCCTGCGGCAGGTGATCCACAACACCGAGTCGGCCAAGCGCCAATACGCGCTGCGTCGGCGTGCGACCGCGCTCGGCTGGCCCTCCGAGCGGATCGTCGTGATCGATTGCGACCAGGGCCACTCCGGCGCGCAGGCCACGGACCGGGAGGGCTTCAAGCGCCTGGTCGCCGAGGTCGGGATGGGAAACGCCGGGATCGTCGCGGGACTGGAGGTCTCCCGGCTTGCGCGCAACAACGCCGACTGGCACCGCCTGCTGGAGCTCTGCGCGCTCTCAGAGACGCTGATCTGCGACGAGGACGGGCTCTATGACCCGACCGACTTCAACGACCGCCTGCTGCTCGGCTTGAAGGGCACGATGTCCGAGGCCGAGCTTCACTTCATCCGCGCCCGCCTGCAGGGCGGGATCCTCTCCAAGGCGCGCCGCGGCGAGCTGCAGATGGCACTGCCGGTCGGCCTCGTCTATGACCCTGCCGGCAAGGTGGCCCTCGACCCCGACCGGGGTGTGCAGCGCGCGCTTGCCCACCTCTTCTGGCTCTTCGAGCGCACCGGCTCCGCGCGCGCGGTGGTCAAGGCCTTCAACGACGAGGGGCTGCTGTTCCCAGTCAGGATCAGAACCGGGCAGCGCAAGGGCGAGCTCTGCTGGATGCCTCTGCGCCACTGGCGCGCCAGGCGCACCCTTCAGAACCCGCGCTATGCCGGCGCCTTCGCTTATGGCCGCAAGCGGCAGCGCAAGCGCGCCGACGGGAAGATCACCGTGCAGAAGCGCCCACGCGAGGAGTGGACGCTGATCAGAGACGCCCATCCGGGATACATCAGCTTCGAGCGCTACGAGCAGAACATAAAGAGGCTTGCCACCAACGCGCGCGCACACGGCTCAGAACGAACGGCCGGCCCGCCGCGTGAGGGACCGGCGCTCCTGCAGGGGCTTGCGATCTGCGGGCGCTGTGGGCGGCGGATGACGGTCAGCTATCACCGCCGGCGCGGCGCGCTCGCGCCCGACTACAACTGCAAAAGGGAGAGCATCGAGAGCGCGAGCGAGCAATGCATGCACATCCCCGGCCAGAGCGTCGACGAAGCGATCGCCCAGCTGCTGCTCGACACCGTCACGCCGCTCGCCCTCGAGGTCGCGCTCGCGGTCAGGGCGGAGCTCGAGGCCCGCGCCTGCGAGGCCGACGCGCTCAGGCAAAGCCATGTGCAGCGCGCCCGACAGCGCGCCGAGCTCGCCCGCCGCCGCTATCTGCAGGTCGACCCCGACAACCGCCTCGTCGCCGACACGCTCGAGGCTGACTGGAACGACGCGCTGCGCTGCCTGCAGGCCGCCCAAGAAGAGTATGAGCACCAGAGCGCGGCAGCCAAAGAGCAGCTCTCCGACGAGCAGAAGCAGCGCATCCTGGCGCTCGCGCAGGACTTCCCCGCCCTCTGGGCAAACCCCGCGACGCCGCAACGCGAGCGCAAGCGGATCGTGCGCCTGCTGATCGAAGACGTCACGCTCCAGCGCACCGATCGCATCCACCTGCACGTGCGCTTCCGCGGCGGGCAGAGGAGGACGCTCACGATCCCGATCCCGCTCAGCGCCTGGAAGGAGCGCCAGACCGACCCCGAGACGTTCGCAATGGTCGACCGACTGCTCGACGAGCACACCGACGCCGAGACAGCCGCCAAGCTCAACCAAGCCGGACCACGCTCCGGGATGGGCAAGCCGTTCACCGCCCAAATCGTGCTCCACCTGCGCCGCGCCCACGGACTGCAAAGCCATGCCGAGCGACTCCGCGCGCGTGGCCTGCTCACACTCAGCGAGACCGCCCGGCAACTCGGCGTTCACACCGGCACGATCAAGGCATGGCAGCGCGCGGGTCTGCTGGAATCAGAGAAGGCCAACGACAAGAATGAGCGGCTGTTCGTGCCGCCCGGCCCCGGCGACCCCAGACTCGTCAAGCGCCTCGGCTGGCGACTCGACAGGCGATAACCCACCCCATCATGCGAAAGAGGTGCGGTGTGAAACCAACGCCTTGTCGTAGCAGGTCCCGACGGCGCCCATCGACTGGGCGATGCCAGCGTCGTGGCAGGCCTGGCCGAACAGCAGGCCGATGAACTGCCCGCCGTGATCAGAATGGTAGATCGTCCCCTTGTCCGGTTTGCGGGCCGCCACGGCCATCGTGAGCGCGTCGATGACGAGCTCTTGACGCATGTTGGCGTCCATCGCCCAGCCGACGATCCGACGGCTGAACAGGTCCTGCACGGCGGCAAGGTACAGCCAGCCCTCGCCGGTCCGGATCTGCTTGATGTCCGCCGCCCACACCAGGTTCGGCTGATCGGGCCGGAAGTCTCGGCCGACCAGGTCGGGGAACGGCTCTACGCCGGGCACGCGGACCGTGCAGCAGTTCCGACGGCGCTGGTGCGCGCCCTCCAGGCCCGCCAGCACCATCAGCCTGGCGACCCGCTTCTCGCCGACCCGGATCCCCTCACGCGCCAGCATCGCGTGCACGCGCGGGCTGCCGTACCGGCCGCTGCTGGCCTTATGAATCCGGCGGATCTGCTCGGTCAGCCAGGCGTCAGCGAGCTCGCGGTCCGACGGCGGCCGCGTACACCACGCCCAATAGCCGGACTCAGACACGCCCAGCAGCTCGCACATCAGGGAGACCGGGTGGGCGCAGTGGGCTCTCTCCGCCGAGATATGCCGGTAGATGCTCACCGGGTCTCGGTCTCCCTCGCGAAGAGAGCCGTGGCGCGCTCGAGGATCTCGCGCTCCTGCTCGAGGCGCTTGACCTCCCGGCGCAACTCGCGCAACTCCTCGCGCTCGGGGGACGTCAGTCCGTCGTCGCGCTCTCGGCGATCGAGCTGCTCCTGAGGCACCCAGTTGCGCAACGACTGCCCGGACATCCCCAGCGACTCGGCGACGTCCGGGATCGAGCGCCCCTGACCAAC
>JAJYUP010000081.1 GCA_021792455.1 Actinomycetes bacterium
CCCAACCGGCCCCGATGAGTTCCTGCTCTGTACCCGCGCGGGGCGTAGGTGGTCGGACGACAACGTCCGCAATCGCATCGTCGAGGCGGCCGCTGCACACGCGAGCGCCGAGCTTGCACGCCGCGGATTGCCGCCGCTGCCGCACGTCACACCGCACACGCTGCGGCGGACCTACGGCTCGATCATGCTGCTCGCGACCAACTTCGACGTGCCGTTCGTCCAGAGTCAGGTCGGGCACGCCGACAGCAAGATGACGATGGACGTCTACGCACAACTGCTCGACCGCGGCAAGCGCGCACACGGCGCCGCCTTCGACGCGCTCCTGAACGCCGCCAAGAACACCGTCCACGGCGCGACGAGCTGCGAGTTTGGCCCACCGCTCAGCCCACCAAGCGATCTCGACCCTTCAGCGAACGTTTGCCCGCCTCCCGAGATTGGCTTGGATACTGGGGAAACGGCCTATGGGCACGGCTGGTTTCGAACCAGCGACCTCTCGCGTGTGAAGCGAGCGCTCTCCCACTGAGCTACGCGCCCTCAGAGCGCGATTCTACTTGGGTTTCGCGTGCTCGATCGTGTTGCGGGGAACAGCGAGAAGCGGCACTGCTGCCAAGTGCACACCTACAGTCCGCGCACACCAACGCCAACGGCTGCCGTATATGTCCTGCAGTCGTGGAATCGTCGGCAACCTCCTTCGATCGCTCTCGCGGACCGATCCCGGCAACCCACGCGGATGCGCAGGCGCCGACCACTCTTCTCAGTCGACCGGATGCCACCGCCCGCGGCGGCTCCATCCTCTCTAGGCGCAGCCGATCGCGGCCCCGCGAGCGAGCCGCGTGACGGGAGCCGCTCTCGCGACGGCGGCCGTGCCGAGCACGAGCAGCAGCGCCCCGACGGCGAACGGCGCGCCTGAGAGCGCGGCGCTCGCCCAGTCCTCACGCAGAACCCCGACAGCAAGGACAGCTGGCAGAAACGTCGGGATCGCGAACGTGATCGGCACGACTTCCGTGGCCCTGTGGCGCTGGAAGGCCGCCATCTGGTTCAGCACGCCGATCATCGAGCCGAGGGCCGCGAGCGTGATATAGACGCCGGCGAGCGCATAGTGGCCATGTTCGATCGTTTCGCTGAAGCCCTTCACCGCCATGTTCGCGCCGGCGAAGCCGAGGCCTGAGCAGACCATCAGCGGCAGCCGCCCGCAGCGGGCACCAAGCAGACTCGGGGCGAGCGCGACCGCGACGAGCCCCGTCGTGCTCCCGAGGAGAGCGGCGACACTCACCGCCGGATCAGCACCCGTTGGTGACCCCCACGCGATGATCGCGAGTCCGACGACGATCGCCGTGGCGCCGACGATGTCTGAGGTGTCGATCCGCTCTTTCAAGAGCCTCACCCCTGCGAGCAGCACGAGCAGGATGCCGCAGGCGTGAACGGGCTGGACGAGAACGAGAGGCGCGTCTTTCAACGCGAGCAGCTGGAACGGAAACGCGAGGTAGCCGATGGCTGTACCTGCAATCCACAGCGGACGACGCAGCAGGCTCGCGAGCAGCGACAGCTCAACCGCCCCACTGACACGCTCTCGGCGCGAAGCGATCGCCTGCAGGACGGTACCTGAGCTCAACAGCAGCGCAGCTGCGGCAGACGCACCCAAGCCGATGATGATGCCGAGCCCTTGGGCCATCCGAATCGAGGTTAGCGCATGCCCGCTGCTCCGGTGCGAGCAGCTCGGCTGGCAGTTCGCACCGAGGTCACGCTCTCAGACGGCGCGCTCGTGCGTGTCGCTCCCGGATGCCCGAGCCCCGCGCTCAGACCTCTTGCTCGGGGGACTCACAATCGCTGACCCCTCGACTATCGCTGACCCTTCGACTCTCGCTGACTGGTGCTCAGTCGCTTGCGCCTGGACACTCGCTCGCAGCTGGACGCCCCCTGACGACTGCGCCAGATCGCCTTCTGGACAGATGCGGATCACCGCTGAGGAGCGTCCAAGGCTTGCGGCACCGACCGCTGCGAGGGCAAGGCCGCTTATCATCGTGCAAAGCGCGGCGACACTCGCGTTCCACTCTCCAAGCCCCGCCCACAGTGCCATCAGGACCGGCAGCGGCACCTTGATCGCCGCGATCACGGGCGAGACTGTCACGGCCGGCCTGTGCTGCAGGGCGGTGTTCTCCTCGAGGAAGGCGATCGCACCGATCGCGACCGCCGCCACGGCCCACAACACCGCGAGCAGCCACCGGCTCGATGACAACTCGTCTGCAAGCAGCTTCGTCACGAAGTCCGACCAGGAGAACGCGACGCCTGCGCCGATCACGAGCAGCAGGCGGAGACGCGTGTTCCAGCGGCCGATCAGGTACGTGAGCAGCGCCGCGCCGCCGACGAGCGCCATCGGCGCGACCAGCCGTCCCCCAGCAGCGTGGACGATCGTGTGGCTCGGAACTGACCACACGATCGCGCCGAGGCCTGCGACGAGCGCAAGCGTCGCAAGCGCCTGTTCCCTGCCGATCCGCTCGCGAAGCTTCGCGCGGGCGAAGAGCAGCAGTGCGAGTTGGCTTGTCGCGAGCATCGGCTGCACGATTGCGATCGGGGCGAACGACAGTGCGAGGACCTGCAACCCCCAGACGACGACGAGCAGGCCAGTGCCGAGCATCCAGCGGGGGCGGTGCGTCAGCCTGCGCAGCAACGAGAGGTGCATGCCCTCCGCATCGGGCGTGAGCCGCGCCTCAGAAGCCTGCAGCACGACTGAAGAGGCGTTGACGAGCGCAGCGAGAAGCGCGACGAGGATCCCGAGGCCGATCACGCGATCCGTGCCGTCCACGAGGGTCGCGATCCTGCCCGCCGCCGGCCAAGTCGCGCTGCCCCGCGCCCTCGCGATGCGCGCGCTGCTGCCGCCCGCCGGTCCACTCGTACCGCCGCTCGCACCCAGCGCGTCTGCGCCGCCGCGCGGACACGCTCGCGGTCCGTGGCTGCACACAGCGAGTACAGCGAGACCTGCGCGCACACGGGCAGGTGTCGCCACCCCACTTGTGGGTATCCGATATTGAAGATGCGGCGTTCGCAGAGAGAGCCATCGCCATGACGACAGCGACGACCTCGAGGGTGCTCGTCACCGGCGCCTCGGGACTGATCGGATCCCACATCATGGATGCCCTCATCGATGCTGGATATGAGCCGAGGGCGTTCTGCAGGCGCCCCGTCGTGCCACGCGCGTCTGCCGTCGAGCAGGTGAGGGGCGACGTTCGCGATCTGACCGCGCTTCGATGCGCGATGCGTGGCTGCGATGCCGTCATCCATTCCGCCGCCCTCTACAGCTACTCGCGCTCAGACGCCGAGGAGATGGCACAGACGAACGTCGACGGAACCCGGAACGTGCTCGATGCCGCGGCGAGGGCGGGGGTCTCGAGAGTCGTGATCACAAGCAGCTGCTCAACGTGCGGGCCAGTGAGAGGACGGGCTGCTGACGAGTCAGACGAGGCTCCGTCTTTCGAGCTGAGCGTCCCCTACAAGCGTACGAAGCTCGCAGCAGAGGCGCTCGCGCTCCAAAGGGCAACCAAAGGGCAGAACGTCGTGATCGTCAACCCTACGACAACGGTTGGCGAACGCGACTGGAGGCCAACGCCAAGCGGCCGCATGGTGCGCGACGTGCTGACCGGGCGAATCCGAGGGTACCTCGTCTCGGGCGGGTTGAACATAGTCGCCGCGGAGGATGTCGCGCGAGGCCACGTGCTCGCGCTTCAGCGCGGACGCAGCGGCGAGAGGTACCTGCTTGGGGGTGAGAACCTCACAATGAAGCAGACATTCGAGATCATCGCAAGGCTCGGCGGGGTCGCAACACCGCGGGTACCGGTCGCGTACCCGCTCGTACTCGGCGCCGCCGTGCTCCTTCACCTCGCGGGGCGGCTGACTCGGAGAGAGGCCTCCCTGCTGCTGCTCGACGAGGTGAGACTCGCATCAATGCCGATGTACTTCAGCTCGCGCAAGGCGGAACTCGAGCTCGGCTACTCGCACCGCGGCGCGGAGGAGGCGCTGTCGGCGGCAGTGCGGTGGTTCGGGCAGCGGCTGCCAAGAGCCTCGCGGATCTCACTCACTGTCGAGTATGGGCGCGGCTGAGCACGAGCAGGCGTGCGACGGGAGCGGGAGCGCGGCTTGACGGCAGTGAAGCACCGCCTGGCCGCCCCTGATCGCAGGAGCGTCCCCTGAGAGACCCCGGATCAGCGACGGCTCGTCGCGACAGACCGTCGGTGCACGTACAGATCCGATGCGGATCGTGGTCCCAGACCGTCGCTTGTTGACAGCGGCAGTTCATACCGCACCTCCTGCAGGTGATCTGCATACTGCCGCTTCGGGTTGTACACGGAGTTGAACTTCCAAAGCATCTTTGCGAAGTTCGTCTGACGATGGGCGAGCTGACGCGCGATGATCCTGAAGGTCTGCGCGAGCGCCGCGAAGCCGAGGTGCTTGCGGTTGATCACCGACTGGGTCCGAACCAGCTCCTCATAGAAGCGCTGCAGCGGCAGCGCGGTCGGCAGCACCGCGTGCTGTATGTCGAACAGCCTGTAGTCCCTGCTCGTCAGCTTCTTCGCCTGGTCGTGCCAGATCTCAGTGCCAGGGTAGGGCGTGATGACAGTGAGATGCACTATCTCCGGCACAGCGAGAGCGAACTCACGAACGAGCTCGAACTGGCGCTCCTCCCACTGAGGATCGACGATGAGGTTGATCGCGACGGTTATGCCAAGCTTGCGAGCAATCTCGAGCGCCTGCATGTTCGCATCAGTCGTCGTGCGCTTCCGGTAGAGCTCGAGACCGCGCTCGTCGAGCGCCTCGATGCCGAGGAACATGTAGGCGAGCCCGAGCCTTCTCCAACGCTCGAAGACCGCCGTGTTGCGCAGCAGCACATCCGCCCTCGTCTCGAGGTAGTAGCGCTTCCTGATGCGCAGGCGCTCGACTTCGCGGGCGATGGCCTCCCCGTGGTCCTGCTTTATGAACGCGACGTCATCGACTATGAACACGTTCGGCTCGTCGATGCGCTGCAGTTCGCGCGCAGCCGCGCTCGGCGATGCCCTGCGATAGGAGCGCCCATAGAAGGTCCAAGCGGAGCAGAAGGAGCAGTCCCAAGGGCAGCCTCTCGTGAACTCGACCGATGCACATGGGTCGAGCTCGCCTATGAAGTACTTCGAGCGTCGCCTCGTCAGGTCCCTCGCGGGCACAGGCATGTCTATCGATTCGAGCAGCGGCGGCGGCTGCGCGGAGGCACCGTTGGCTGTGACGATCCCTGGAACCTCCGAGGCGGCTCTCGCTCCGCCACGACCCGCCGTCGCAAGCAGCGTCGGCGTGCTCAGCTCTCCATCGCCCTTCACGATCGCATCGATCGCGCCCTCCGCCTGCTCGATCAGCTCCGCTGCGATGAACGAGACGCTGTGCCCTCCGGCGAAGACGAAGCAATTGGGCATGCGGCGCTTGATCGACGTCGCGAGGTCGAGCACCTCAGGCACGTTCGCGAGATAGTTGAGGCCAAAACCGACCGCCTCCGGCGCGAAGCTCGCAAGCTCCCGGTCGAGGTCGACGTGCCTGAAGACCTGCAGGTCGAGGATGCGCACCTCATGCCCCGCATCCCGCGCCGCGGAGGCAACACGCTCCAGGCCAAGAGGCTCGAGCCGCAGGTATATCTCGGAGTACATCAAGGGACTCGGATGGACGAACAGGACCCTCATCGGACGCCCACCCTCATCCGGTCTCGTCTCCGCCCCGGCTCCCGCTCGAGCCGGCTCGTCGGCTCACGGCGCCTCGTCAGCCCACGCGAACTCGTCGGCCCACGAGAGGTCTCCGGCCGACGCCAGGTTATCCCCACACCGCCGAACCTCCACCATCGGCGCATGAGAAACGCCTACCCCATTCGCCCGCGCGCAAAACCCGCTGCTGCGCTGTCACCCCGACGCCAGCGCATCGTCGCCTCGAGCCGATCGGCAGCCTCGCCACTCGCCTCCCCGTCCACTCTCACAGGCGAGTGCATGGCGCCTCCATCACGCCAGCGGATCGAGGGCAGGATCGTCTCCTTTCGCGCACGGCCACGGTGCTCGATCGCGATCGAGATGAGACGCTCGATCGTCTCCTCGCTCATCAGGTGAGGCTTCAGACCGAGGTTCACAAGCGCTGAGTGGGCCGCTTTGTAGTAGTGGCGCTCACGCTCGACCCTCGGATTGCCCACTTTGCGGATCTCGACCTCGATGCCCTTGCGAGCTGCCACCTTCGCGACGAGCGCAGCGAGCTCTGCGACGGAGAACTGCTGCGTGAACTGGTTCATCACGCGCATCTGCCCCGCCGGTGGAGGCGTTTCGATCGCGAGCTCGATGCAGCGCACGGTGTCGCGCAGGTCGATGAAGCCGCGCGTCTGGCCGCCCTCTCCGTAGACGGTGAGCGGGCCGCCGAGCGCCGTCTGGACACAGAACCGGTTCAGCACCGTGCCGAAGACGGCATCGTAGTCGTACCGATTGACGAGGCCTGGGTGAGCGGCGGTGTGCTCGGTCTGCACGTTGTAAACGATCCCTTGGTTCAGGTCGGTCGCGCGGAGCCCCCAGGTTCTGCAGGCGAAGAGGATGTTGTCGCTGTCGTGAACCTTCGAGAGGTGGTAGAAGGATCCTGGCTGCTTCGGGTACGGCAACACGTCGCACCTGCCGTTGTGCTCGATCTCGATGTAGCCCTCCTCGATATCGATGTCCGGTGTCCCATACTCGCCCATCGTGCCAAGCTTGACGAGGTGGCAATCGGGCGCGAAATCCCGTATCGCGAACAGCAGGTTCAGCGTGCCGACGACGTTGTTGACCTGGGTCGCGACCGCGTGGGAGGCATCGATCATCGAGTAGGGCGCGGAGGACTGCTCCGCGAAGTGCACGGTGGCTTCAGGCCTCACCCTCGCGATCACCTCGAACAGCTGGCCTTCGTCCGTGAGATCGACGATCTCCGCCGTTATCGATCTGCCGCTGTACTGCTGCCAGACGGCGACCCGTTGCTGCAGCTCGGCGATCGGTGTCAGAGAGCCGCTGTGCAGCTCCTCGTCCCAGCGGCGCCTCATCAGGTTGTCTATCAGCACGACCTCATGGCCTGCAGCGGAGAGGTGCAGGCTCGTCGGCCACCCACAGAACCCGTCACCGCCGGCGATGAGAATCCGCACGCTTCAATACGTTCCCAAAGCACTCCATCGCTCAAACGCGCCCCATCTGACGATCTCGGCGCATCCGCTCACGACCATCGTCCAGCCGCTCACGACCATCGTCCAGCCGCTCACGACCATCGTCCAGCCGCTCACGACCATCGTCCAGCCGCTCACGACCATCGTCCAGCCGCTCACGACCATCGGCCGGCCGCTCCCGACCAACGCAGCGCCGCCGAGGACCGACACCCAGGCGCTCGCGCTCCTCGCACCGCCGCCCTCAGTTCGCGGCCGCCGCTCCAGCGGCAGATGCGGCGCTCACTGCAAGTCCTCATTCTGTGCGCCCAGGTCGGTGAGAGCCACCTCGTCATGGCGAGGACGGCAGGTGAGCAGCTCGAAGCTCAGCCTCAGGTGCGCGACGTCGAGATCATCAACGACTTCAACGTGCTCGGCAGGTCGCTTGGAGGCTATCTTCGAACCAGCTTCAAGCTCCACCTTGGGCGGCTGCAGTGGAGCTACGACCTCGCCTACTCGGTCTTCGCGAAGAGCTCGCTTGGGCGCATCGCCGGCGAGCAAGCGCTGTCTCTACTCGGCGCGAAGGCGCTCCTGCAGACGATCGAAGCGAAGCGCCCAGACCTCGTCGTCTCGACATATCCCGTGATGAACCCTATCCTTGGGGCGCTGCGCGCACAGAACAGGATCTCCTGTCCCGTTGCAGCGGTCGTTGGCCCAGCGGCTGGACTCGCCTACTGGGTTCATCGGGGCATCGACCTCCACCTGCTCAACTACCACAGCGCGCGTGACGAGCTCCGCCGCCTCGCCCCACAAGCGCGCGCAGAGGCGGTGCGACCGCTCGTGCGAAGCGAGTTCTTCGAGCCTGCTCTCGATCGGGAGCAGGCGCGCGCCTCGCTTGCGCTGCCCGCAAAGGAGCGGATCGTTCTGGTCTCCGGGGGAGGCTGGGGCGCCGGAGACCTCCTCGGCGCTGTTGATGCCTGCCTCGCTGTGCCTGACGTGCACGTAGTCGTCCTCGCCGGCAGGAACGATGCGGTGCACAGGCTGCTCTCACAGCGCTTTGCATCTCAGCGGCGCGTCAGACTGCTCGCCTTCAGCGATCAGATGCGCGCGCTGCTCACCGCTGCAGACGTGTTCATCGCAGCCACAGCGGGGCTCTCCTGCATTGAGGCTCACCTCTGCGGGTGCCCAACGATCTGCTATGGCTTCTCAATTGGACACGTGAGAGACAACACGATGGCGTTGCAGGCGCTCGGCAGAGCGACCGTCGCCTCGAACGTCAGGCAGCTGCCCGATCGAATCGAAGCGGAGCTCGAGCGCGGACGCCCGCAGCCGCCGCCGCCCCCTCATCTGCCAACCGCCGCGGATCTCCTCATCCCGCTCGCGCTCTCGAGCACAACCCGGCGAGGCTGAACCATGCCTTCGGGCCGGCGCCCGGCCGGCACCTGCGCACACAACTCGCTTCGCTCACCGATGAGAGCGCGCCCTCAGGCGGTGCTCCGCGTGCGCCCGGGCCGATCTTGCACACACGACTCGCTCAGCTCACCGATGAGACCGCGCCTGCGCGCGTTCTTCCAGCTGCCGCCAGTCGTTTGGGAGCAGTTCAACCACCCCAGGACTGAAGGTCCCAGCAATTGAAGCAACCTCACGTTCAGTCAGCGCCGATCCGAACTCAGGCTCGCCGCCGAGGTGTTCGTAGGTGTGAAGGACGCGTTCGCCGAGGAGGCCGAGGTCGAAGCTCGCCTGGTAGATGCTCTCGACGTAGAGCCCTGCATTTTCTTCGGCAAAGCGCGATGCAGCGCTCGGCCTGCCGCTCATCTCATCAGCCGCGGCGACGACGTGGCTCCAGCCCTGCCGGCTCAGCGTGAGGAAGGAGGAGTACAGCCCCGCGATCCTCCTCGGGGGCCCGAAAAGTTCCTTCTGCAGGGCAACGAACGAAGGTGTCTCCAGCACCTGCGCTGCCGCGGCTGCGCTCGATATCTCGCGCAGCACCGCCCCGCTCAGCGGCGACCTCAGTCCTTCGTCGATCAGCGGCCAGGTGCGCTTCCAGATCGAGGTCACCCGCTGGAGCGGCCCCTCGAGCGGCAGGAGCTCTTTCGCGAGAAGGGCGATCTCAGCGCGCTGCTGTCGAATCTCGACTTCGCTCTGGGTGCTGCCGCCTGAAAGCATCAGGCCAAGCGCGAGGCCAACGAGGACGAGGAGCACCGCCGCGGCAGCGATCAGACCAATGCGCCGCCGTCGCGAGATCGCCGTTCGCCAGCGGGGAGGGCGAGCATCGCCGGCGCTCTCGCGACCGCAAGGGCCTTTGCCGCCGAGAGCAGCCGCGCCGCAGCCCTCTGCACCAGTGCCACCCGGGACACAGCCCTCCGCGCCAGTGCCCTCTGGGCTGCTGCCGTCCTCCCCACTTTGCGCTCTTCGCAAAGCCGCAGAGACGGCAGCCGCCCTCGACCTCACACCGCGAGCAGGTCCACGACGAACACGAGCGCTTCGTCACCTGGAATCGTCGGCGGCCTGCCTTCCTTCTTGTACGCTTCGGAGGCGGGGATGATCAGCTCGCGCCTGCTGCCGACGTGCATCCCTATAACGCCCTTTTCCCACCCTTCGATCACCTGTTTGTCGCCAAGGGTGAAGCTGAACGTTTCTTTGCGCTCCCAGGAGGCGTCGAACACCTTGCCCGTCTTGTACAGCACGCCGACGTAGTTGACGGTCACGGTGTCGCCAAGCTTCGCGACAGCACCGGTCCCCTTCACGAGTTCCTTTGTGACGAGCGTGCTCGGGGGCGGCCCGGAAGGGGGCTTCACCGTCGGCTCTTTTGAGAGCGGACCGCTCGTCGGAGTCTGCACCTTCGTCGTCGTGCTGCTCGAAGAGGTGGAGCTCGAGGTCGCAGAGCTCGTCGAGGAGCTTTCTGACCTTTCTACCGCGGCTATTTCCGCAGCCGCGTGCGGGTTCTCGTTGCCAGGCACGATCGTGCTCGTTGAAGAGCCACTCGCGCCGCAGCCTGTGATCAGCACAGCGCCCGCGACCGATGCGAGCACAAGCGCCTTTGCGGTGTGTGGGTGTGATTTCGTCGTTTGCACGGAGGCCAGACTAGCGAACGGGGTTCCGCCGCGCTACGATCGCCCTGGACCGTGCTAGGCGGGGAGGTAGCGGTGCCCTGAACCCGCAATCCGCTCTAGCGGGGCTGAACTCCTCGCCGAGGGGTTTCGCTCTGGTCGCCCCGTCGCCGAGAGCGTCGATGGCGTGGGTCCCGTGCGGTGTCGACCCGTGAACCAGGTCAGGTCCGGAAGGAAGCAGCCTTACGCGGTCACCGGCAGGCGCAACGGGCGCTCCCAGGCCGGAGCTTCAAGCGGCGCAAGGCTGCCGGCGCGGATCTCAAAGCGAGGTGCACGGTCCGCTGTCTGTGCTGATGGTGCAGGTCGCCCCAGCGCGCGGCGACTCGCGGCCGGCGCAGGCGAGATGCCTGCGGACAGGTGAGCTCGCCGCGGCGCTCCGCGACTTGCAATCCTGCGGCCGGGGATAGACTCAAAGCTCCGTGTCGAGCGCCCCATCCTCTTCATCGGCGAGGCAGCGATCTCTCTACCGCAGGCACAGGCCGCGGACCTTCGCCCAAGTCGTCGGCCAGGACCAGGTGGTCAGGACCCTCCGCAACGCTGTCGAGAGGGACGCAGTTCACCACGCCTATCTGTTCGTCGGCTCCAGAGGGACTGGCAAGACATCGCTCGCGAAGATTCTCGCCGCGTGTCTCAACTGTGAGCGCGGACGCACCGTCGACCCATGCGGCCAATGTGCGTCCTGCGTTTCGATCGCGGAGGCACGCTCCCTCGACGTCATCGAGATGGACGCCGCGTCGAACAACTCCGTCGAGGACATCAGGGAGCTGCGCGACAGCGTCGCCTTCGCGCCGCTCTCAGGCCGAACCAAGGTTTACATCCTCGACGAGGCCCACATGCTCTCGACGGCTGCGTGGAACGCGTTCCTCAAGACTCTCGAGGAGCCGCCGCGGAACACCGTCTTCGTGCTCGCGACGACAGAGGCCCAGAAGGTGCCGCCTACAGTCGTCGACCGCTGCCACCGCTTCGACTTCCAACGCCCGAGCATCGAACAGGTCGCGACCGTGCTGAGACGGGCGGTGGAGGCGGAGGCGCTCACCGTTGCACAGGAGGCGATCGCCGCGATCGCGAGGGCTGCCTCAGGCAGCTTCAGGGACGCACTTGGCAGCCTCGAGCAGCTCATCACCTACAGCAGCGGGGAGATCACGCTCGCGGACACACTCGCCGTCCTTGGGGTGAGCGATTTCGATCTGCTGCAGCGGACTCTGCGCGCCGTCGCAGCAGGTGACGTGAAGGAGATATTCAACGCCATCGCCGACTGTGCGGGCAGTGGCCGCGACCTCGTCGTGCTCGCTTCCGACCTCGAGGGCAGAGCGAGGGACCTCATCGCCGTTCAGGTGCTGCAGCAGGTCCCCCCGGAGCTCTCGCTCACCCCTGATCTCGACGAGGCGCTGCTCTCAGAAGCGAGCGTGCTGCCTCAGCACTCACTCATCCGCCTGCTCGACCTCCTCGCGAGCGCGACCGAGGCGGTGAAGGCGGGGGCCGA
Source organism: Actinomycetes bacterium (assembly GCA_021792455.1). Lineage (GTDB taxonomy): Bacteria > Actinomycetota > Thermoleophilia > Solirubrobacterales > Solirubrobacteraceae > Palsa-744. The sequence continues at coordinate 11,741 of JAJYUP010000081.1, forward strand.
CACGCGCACGCAGCTCGAGCTCGCGCTTCTGAAGGCGGCAAGGCCGGAGCTCGACCCTTCGATCCAGGCGCTGCTCACGCGCGTCGAGCGACTCGAGCGGACGATCGGCGGCGCGGCACAGCGCGGTGAGACTGCTCGCGCAGCGGCTGATCGCGCCGCGGACAGAGGGGCGCAGCCAGAGCAAGCGCAGCAGAGAGACATGGCCGAGGCAGCGGAGATGGGTGCGCAGCCAGAGCAAGCGCAGCAGACAGACATGGCCGAGGCAGCGGAGATGGGTGCGCAGCCAGAGCAA